>JAFUBV010000387.1 GCA_017460025.1 Methanobrevibacter sp.
CAATTCCCTGATGCAATACCAATATGGATTTATCATAGTTAGCTGCCTTTTTAGACAGCTCGGCCAGTTTAGATTTAAGAATCCTATCCTGTGAAGATGAATGGAATGGAAAACCTGCTATAAAAACATCTTCGTATGTGTAATTAGTGTTGATTGGACTGATTACCTTTAAACCAAACTTTTTAAACAATACTTGTGGAGGAATGGATCCTTTACGCATTGCAAAATCATGATTTCCTGCAATGGCATAAATAGGAATATTGGCATTTTTAAGTTTCAACAAACCTTTTTGGAATGTTAAAAGAGCCATAGGAGATGGTCTTGCATTGTCAAACAAGTCTCCACTATGTATTACAAAATCGACTTTCTCTTCTATTATTCTATCAATAATCTTTTCAAACACTTCATAAAAGTCTTTTTCTCGTTCAAATAATCCAAATTGACGATAACCTAAATGAGTGTCTGCTAAATGTGCAAATTTCATTATATTACCTTTTTTTAAATTTTGTATATAACCAATTTAAACACTTTCAAAGTATTTAATTATGTATGTAATTTAATTCATTAATTATTTAAGGTTTATGTTACTCTAAGAGCAATATTGACCTCAACTAATAATCATAACAACCTAAATCATCCATTTCCTGTTTCTGGCGTTCAAGTTCATCATCCTGCTTTTTATCAAAGCCTGCCAATTCACCTATTATGTCCAAATCACCGCCAGTCCTGCGGCCTTTAAATTCATCGATTTTAACCAGTGTAGGGACTTTAGTCATCAAACCTAAAACAATGGCTTCACCAACATTTAAAGAAGGCAACTGATCGATTAAATCTTTAGACAATGATTCTGAAGCGGACTGAACGTGTCTTTGGTCTTCAGGTTCAACCAGACGCAATATTATCATGTTGTTCATTTGAGACAATGCATCATGATCAACGGTTTTTGGGGATTGACTGACAAGACACAGTCCCAAACCGAATTTACGGCCTTCTCTTGCAACCCTTTGAATCCAATGCTTGGATTGTGAATCACGTTTATTTGGAGCCAAAATATGGGCTTCCTCTATAACATAAAATACAGGATGGTCCAATGTCTTATCGGAACTTCCATGAACAGCATTTTTTCTTCTTTGAAGTGAATTTCTCATGATATGACTTACAAGCACTTCAGCAACAGATTCATCAGTCTGGCTTAAATCCAATACATTAGCATGCCCTAATTTAATGCTTGTAAGGATATTGCCTTTATTGCTGTCAAACAGGTTACTGTATTTGTCCATGGAGTCTTCAACCTTGTTTATGACATCAATCATCCTCTTGTCGGTTTTAGTGGAAATGTTTCCGTCATCATCGTATTCCACTTGATTATATAAAACATCCACAATAAGCTGCAGGAAATCAGTGGTGTGTGATGTTCCTTCACTGATAATTTTTTGAGCCTTATTGAATGCCTGTCTGAAGAATCTTTCCTGAATCACTGCAGAATTTGGAATGCTTACAAGCCTTTTAATTTCATAAAAGGTCATGTATTTTGGATTTATCTTTGGCTGAATTACATTAACGTCGCCATTTGGAAATATGGCATCCCTGTATTCACCATGCATATCAAATACAAAAACAGGAACATTATATCCGAGCAGCTGGTCTATTAAAACCGCAACGGTATTTGATTTTCCGGCACCTGTCATTGCCAAAATTGCCAAATGCCTGTTTAGAACAGGATTTGCTTCAACATTGACTTCAATGTCACTTTGATTGACCAATGTTCCTAATTTTATAGGATTTTTTACCTTGAAAACTTCATTCAATATTTCCTTATCCGCCAGTTTGATTGGTGTTCCGGGAAGTGCAGGAGTTCTAGGCAACCTTAAATTGTCATTTACATCACCCAAAAGCTTTACCTTACCTTTAATGTAATAATCCTTTCCGCCAATGCGAGCAATTGTTTGAATTGCCTCAACATCATGCAGATCAATATTTAAAGCATCATTTCCCCTGACTAAGCTTTCAACCATTCCCAAAACTTTCTTGCCATCATATTCAACAATGACATACTCGCCCACCTGTGGCATCTTATCTGATATGAATGTTAATTCTGATAATGATATTTCACCGACACAGTAACCTACTACCATTTAATCACCTCTTCAACTGTTCTCTGTTTGTTGTTTCATAAATTCTACCAATTTTTAAAAGTTCTTCTACGTGCTTATTTGTAATGACAACATCATTATGTGCTTTATTGAGTAAATACGGATAACCTTCAGCAGAATCCCTTTTAATTATTTCAACGATTTCAGTTATCAAATCATCATCCTTATCCACGTAATAAGGAAGTTCAACCTTTAAAATATTCTTGTTATCCTTTAACCTCACATAAAATATTGTAAACCATAATCCATTGAAAAATTCATCATAAACAGGGAAAGGAACTGCAGTGCTTTTTTCAACTTTCTTATGAATTATTTTAGAAATTCCCTGCTTTTCAGTCAACTGATCCAGAATTCCTATATCCGGAGCCTTGCTGTGGAACAAATCATTGTTGGATGAAGTCTTGGATATTGAAATGATTTTTCTGTTTTTCTTTAAGATTTCTTTCAAGACCAATAATTTCTCAATTGATGACAAGTATAAATTATAGACATCATCCCTTTCATAATCCTTAAATTCATCGCCCCCATCCACAGACACATGGGCAAAAACGTTTCTTTTCACATTAGGAAATGACAAATCTAAACTAGACAGGTCATTGATGTCATCCTCAAATAACTTTATAACACCCAAATCCAGATTTTTCATATCCGAAGGCTGTTTTGCTCCTTTAGGATAATGGTTTTGAAGGTCTCCCAGAATGGATCCGTCAAATAGATAATAGTCAACATCATATTCATTGATTGCCTTTAGGCAGCATTTAAGTTCAAAAATTGACATGTAATTGGGAATCAATTCCCTCAAGAAAGGAACATGATCCATTTCAAAGATTTCTGACTGTTCAATATTTATTAAATCCCCATCATAAATAAGAGCTTCAGCTGATACAGGACAATAATTAAACATCAAAAATTTTTTAATATTGAAACTCCCATCACCTGCAGCAATAGAAAAGTCCTTTTTACTCTTAGCAAATGGCTTATCAAACCATTTATCTTTTAAAGTGAACTCTTCATTTTTTTCTGGTTCTGGTTTAAGATATATTCTATTATTAAGTGCTTTAATATATAGAGATTTTAACATAATATGTAATTTGTTAATATATATAAAAAAA
>JAFUBV010000388.1 GCA_017460025.1 Methanobrevibacter sp.
TAAATGGTATGTCTTATATCCATTTATCTATTTTTTTATTTTTCTTACTTTAGTTTACTAAATTAGAAAACTTTTTATATATAATAAAATCAATATAATTAGTAGTAGGAAAATGTAGTTTAATAAATGTTGAATTTTTATTTATATATTAGTGAGGTTTTTTAATGAGATTTGATGAAAAAGAACCAATTGATGATTCTAAAGAGGTTGTTTTAGAGCCGGAAATTGCACAGGATGGTGAAAAAACTACACCTATGTTAGATTATGATAATATCAAAAGTTCTCAAGACATTGAGGTTCCTCCGTTATTAATTGATCAGGTTATAGGTCATGAAGAGTCAATAGAAACAATTAAAAAAGCAGCAAAACAAAGAAGAAACGTTTTGTTAATTGGTGATCCGGGTGTTGGAAAATCAATGCTTGCAAAAGGAATGGCTCAAATATTACCGCATGAAACTCTACAAGACGTATTGATTTATCCTAATGCTGAAGATAATAATCATCCTTTAATAAGGACTGTTCCTGCAGGCGAAGGTAAAAAAATAGTAAGAGCAACCAAAGGTTCTGCTCGTGGGCATGAAGAACGTAAAACTCTTATCACTACCTTGGCTATTGGTGGAATACTGGTCATCGGATTTTTCTATGGAAGAATTCTTGAATCCATTATCGCAGCGGCATTAATATTACTTATTTCAATTCAAATTAAACCAAAAAACAATAATATGGCTCCTAAATTATTAGTAAATAATGAAGAGAAAAGATTTGCACCGTTTATGGATGCAACTGGTGCACATGCAGGAGCATTGCTTGGTGATGTACGTCACGACCCATACCAATCTGGAGGATTAGGAACTCCGGCACACGAACGTGTGGAAGCAGGTATGATTCATAAGGCTAATCGTGGAGTATTATACATTGATGAAATAGGTACAATGTCTATGAAAACTCAACAGGAACTTTTATCCGCAATGCAAGAGAAAAAATATGCAATTACAGGACAAAGTGAAAACTCAAGTGGTGCGATGGTAAGATCACAGGCTGTACCATGTGATTTTGTTCTTGTAGCATCAGGAAACCTTCAGGTTCTTGAAGGAATGCACATTGCGATGAGGTCACGTATCAGAGGTTACGGTTACGAAGTATTCATGAAAGATTATATGGATGATACCACTGAAAACAGACAAAAACTGGTTCAGTTCGTAGCTCAGGAAGTTAAAAATGATGGAAGAATTCCTCATTTCGCTCCGGATGCATTGGATGAAATCATCCTTGAAGCAAAACGCAGATCAGGTAAACAAAATGCACTGACCCTCAGATTAAGGGATTTAGGTGGTTTAGTCAGATCTGCAGGTGATGTGGCTATTGAAAAAGGTGCGGAATTTGTAACTGCTGAGCATGTTGTTGAAGCAAGAAGATTTGCAAGAACCTTGGAACAGCAAATAGCTGACAGATCAATCATACAAAGAAAAGACTACAGTATGGTATCTGCTGAAGGTGGAAGAGTCGGATTGGTAAATGGACTTGCAGTTATTGGAGACAGAAGCGGAATTGTTTCACCTATCGCTGCTGAAGCAGCACCTTCACAATCAAAAAATGGTGGTCAAATCATAGCTACAGGTAAGCTTGGTGAAATTGCTTCAGAATCAGTTCAAAACGTAAGTGCATTAATCAAGAAATACACTAACAAAAACTTGTCCGATTATGATATTCACGTTCAATTCATTCAGACATATGATGGAGTTGAAGGTGATTCAGCTAGTGTAAGTATTGCAACTGCAGTAATATCTGCTGTTGAAGAGATTCCAATCGATCAGACTGTTGCTTTAACAGGTTCACTCAATGTTCGTGGAGATGTAATGCCTATTGGTGGTGCTACAGCTAAAATTGAAGCTGCTGCCGAATCTGGAATGAAAAAGGTATTAATTCCTAAATCCAACATGAAAGATGTCATGATTGAGAAGAAATATGAGGATATGATTGAGATTATTCCAACAGAAACATTAAGTGATGTTTTAGAAAATATCTTAATCAGCGGTAGCAAAAAAGACCAATTGATTGAAAAAATGAAATCAATCGGTTCAAAAGTTGCTGACAAAGTTCCTCAGTCAACTATAAAAAAACCAACTACTAACTAGTTGGTTTAATTCTATTTTTTTTAATTTTCAACTAATTTTTCCAAAATAATTATATATATTCGTTTAAAAAGTATATATTATGACTATTAAACTGAGTATTGCAAAATTATTAGCTAAAATTGGGGGGCCTATATCAAAGTTAGGTTCTGGGAGTGGTAAAAGTTTTGCAGGAATTGTTTTTACAAAAATTGCAGGGATAGATGCAATTTCAGAATTATCACATGATTTAGATATTGGTTCCATCATACTTACAGGAACTAACGGAAAAACAACAACCACAACCCTTTTAATTAAATTATTATCCAATGATGTTCAAATCAGAAGCAGTTTTGAAAGTAACACAATCAATGCAATTGCTTCTGCATTAATTCAGCAAAAAGGAGATATCGGCGTATTTGAATATGGTATACGTAATAAAAAATATGGAATTCCGGATACTGTTCAAAGAGTTGTTGACCCGGTAGGTGTTGTTTATACAACTATTTCACCGGAACATGCTCAGGTGGCAGGTATAAAAAACCCTTTCAATGAATATTATGAAGCTAAAGAATTATTGTCAAAAGGCATGAATAAAGGAGTCATAATAACCAATTGTGATGATCCAAGAACTGCATTTTTAGGATATAAGAAGCGTGATGACGTTAAAATCAATTATTATGGTCTTGAAGTTGATGACATTCACGATTTCTTTGATGCCGATGTCATTGAATGCCCTAGTTGTGGAAAGGATTTGACTTATGAAAAACGCTTTTTAAATCATAGGGGAGTTTATTCATGTGAATGTGGATTCAAACGTCCTGAAGCTGATGTAAAGTTAACTGATGTTGAATTCACCAATGAAAAATGGATGTTAACTGTTGAAGGAGATTTATTCAACTATCCGACCAATAAAAATGTTTCATTTAAAGTTGATTTAACAGTACCTCCATTCGGTTTTCATAACATTTACAATACTTTGGCTTCAATTACAGCTTATGCAACATTCACTCCAAAGACTTCAAACATTGAATCCACCATTAAAGCGGTATTCAATAACCTGGACATGTCATTCATACCTCCTGGAAGATTTGAAGTTGTAAAACATGAAAATAAGCTAATAGGTTTAGGTCAGGGAGATAATGGTGATGCGGCAAAAATCAATGCGCTTTTCATGGACCAGTTCATAGAAGGTCCATTGGAATTCATCTACACA
>JAFUBV010000389.1 GCA_017460025.1 Methanobrevibacter sp.
GACATCTATCGTATCGATTTCATTAATGTCATTTGATTTGATTATTCTCAATACATTTGGATGTTCGAAATCTTTACTTCCAGCACCATAAGCAATATTGTCTGCTTTTATTAGGGGAATAAACTCCTTTATTTCGCTGCAAAGTTCAGCATATATTGCACATCCTGTTGGTGTTGCAAGTTCACTTGCCACAGGGCCTCCGACAAAATTCAGGCCTTTGAGAATTTCTAAAACTGCTGGTGCAGGCACTGCCAGGATTCCATGGGCTGTTTTCACATGTCCGCCACCTACTGCTATTGGAAGGCCGATTATTTTTTCTTCATTTAAATTTAAGGAGTAATATGCCCAAACGGAACCGATTACATCAGCCACGGCATCACTTGCACCGCCTTCATGAAAGTGTATTTCTTCCAGACTTTTGCCATGAACTTTTGACTCCGCAATAGCTATTCTTTTAAATATATTTAAGGATGTTTTTTTAACATCTTCATCCAAATCCAGGTCATTTATTTTATCAACCAACTCATTATAATGAACCTGGTCTTTTTTATCTAGCATTTCCACATGACAATATATAGAATCAATCCCATTTTTATTAATTTTATCAAAAGTTACATCAACTTCACCAACAATACCTGCTGATGATTCCATCACTTCCTTTAATTTGTCAGCATCAGCACCCAAATCAACAAGAGCACCAATAATCATGTTTCCGGATATTCCACTTCCCTGAGGATCTATAATAATTGCCATATTTAATACTCCTTAAAATATAATTCTTAACATTTAATAATAATTTTGTTTAAATACTATTAATAGTATTGGTGATATTGTGTTATTGAAAGAGGCAACTTTTAGAAATTTATTATATACCATGATTATAGTCAAATCCAAAAAGGATGCTGAATATCAGGAAAAGTTATTTAAAATAGATTCAATTGATTTGAATAATTTTGAGGAGGAATTCGGCAATATTCAAATAGAAAATAACGTAAATGCGATGTTGCTTTTTCCATATCTTGACTATACTCAAGGACTTTCATTTCTTCTGGTTGCAAACGGTCTGATTGAAGGCAATACAATTACCTTCTATGAACGTCCGAATTTCGATACATTCCAAATAATAAGAAAAGACACATTAAATGATAAGGAAATATTCTATCTTAAAGATTTGCTGGTCAACAACGATTTTGATTTGGAGCATTATGTTAACTATGCGATAAATCAGACTGAAGTTTACAGAAAGGATTCTGATGTGGAAATACTTAGGGCATTTTCAGAAATTGATCCGTGCAGAAATGAAGATTTTCCGGATGATTTTTTAGTATTTTTCTTTAAGGAAGGATTAAATCCCGAAGGAATGTGGGTTAGAGGCATGGAGCTTAAAAAAGATCATATTCTGGCAGAATTGCTTAATCAGCCAAACCAGGATTTTGGAGTAAATGCCGGAGACATAATAAAGGTTGTCGTATATGAAGATGAATCAGGCGAAATATCCTGTATTGCAGATTTGAGGTGAGTAAATGAAACGAGTAAATATTATGGAAAAGGATTACGGTATTTTTATCAACAATCCAAACAAGTTTTTAGCTATCAGTGATTTTACGGTAAGTCATGGAATTGACATTGTCAATAATGTAAATATTATCACTGCAAAAGATGATTTTGAAAATCTGGCTCGAGAATCAAATAATCAGGATGAAAGATTATACATTGCTCAGGAAGTTGATGCAATAAACTTCTTTAAAGAATCCTTTGGAGATATTACATTATACACTTTCGTAACAAATGATGTTGTCATAGAAGATTTTACAGATAAATTGCAAGTTGCAAATTCACCTAAAGGATTTGGCGATGCAAAAATTGATATAAGCCATGTTCTTTATATTGACAAAGTCTTGTCTAAAAAGGACATGCTTAAGATATTTAAAAAAATATCCAAATCCAAAGCAAAATATCTGTCCAGTTTAAACTTACCTCTCCATATCAATAATATATTAAATACAAATGACTTTTTAGCTGTTCTATGCGAAGTTCCGGATGAAAAATCTCCAGAATTTGATAAAATTGATATTCATGAATTAAATATTGGTGATGCAATTGAAACATCAATAGATGAATCATTTAAAAGAATCGACTTAACATTTGGCGTTTTGGATTATTTGGTGTCTGAAGGAATATTAATCGGTGATTTAATTGACACCGGAATGGAATTGGTTGATGATGCTGAAGTGACTGATGAGTTAAGACAAAAGATGGAAAATCAGCTATTGAAATCTTTATCAGATATAAATGTAATCACATTACTGATGGCGGCTATCAGAACAGAACAGGACTTCAATGAAAACAGAATACGTGAAGTCGATGAAAGCGAATCACTATATCTTCATTCTGATGAAGTTCTTGGGCTGGCTATTTCAAACCAAATTGCAGGAACTGACGGAGCATTTAATTTTAAACGTTATGATGCGGTAAAACCTGGAATATTGGCATATCTACCTCCAATGCTTGATAATATGTTTGCAGGTTTGATTGCAGGTTGCATAACAAAAATTTTTGAGGAATAAACATTCCTCACAGTTTATTTTTTTTCTAAAAATGATAACATGTACTTTTTTTAGTCCTGTAACAGTTATTGCATTTCAAGCATCTTGATTTGCTATCTTTACCTGTTTTCCAATTTTTCAAAAAGTCATTTTCACATACAAAAGGCCTGTACATGGACAGATACTCAATTCCGCTGCTGTTCAGAATCTCATTCATATGTCCCATGTCATCAAATCCGCCTCCAACAATTATTGGGGTGTTAATGGACTTAATTAATTTGTTTGAATAATCTATGAGTTCCTTTTCACCGGATAATTTTTTTGTAAAATATAATGGGGATAATGGTCTTGTTATTTGTATTGAATCAACCCCTACCTTTTCAAGCAATTTGCATGCTTCAAGACTTTCGGCCGTGTCAAATCCATCTTTTCTTTCATCAAAGGTATTTACTTTAACTGAAATGTGGAAATCCAAATTGTCTTTCATCACTTTAATCAGTTCCAAAACCAAACGCATACGATTCATGACATTTCCACCATAATCGTCATTTCTCTGATTATAATAAGGATTAATGAATTTGGATAAGAAAAAATTATTTCCAATGGACAATTGTATTCCGTCAAAACCCGCAAACTGAAGTTTCTGTGCCGCTTGAATGAGATCTGCTTGAATCTTTCTTATATCTTCAATGGTCAAGTCATTAACCGGAATATCCAAATCAATTCCCCTATTGTATTTGATGAATTCCACTTGTCCTAATATTGGAACATCATAGCTGTGGCAGATTTCCGCAATCTTATTTGCTATGGTCATGAAGTTCAAACTATCCATTCTAAATGTATGTTCTATGAATTTGTCCTTTGGATAAATTGAAAATAATTCTGAAGTTACCAGTCCAACGCCGCTTGATGCAATATTATCGTACCTGTTATAAATGGCATCCAAATCATTTTGCTGTGATTCCCATAATCCGGTTCTTATAATGCGGCTATTGAGAGTCAAATCTCCAATTTTACACTTATCAAATATTGTTTTCATAGCAAATAATATTATTAAAACTCCTATAAAAAGAAATAAGTAATTTCAACATTACCATTAATGATAAGAATAATATATCATGTAAAGTATAATATCTTTATAAGAAACGAATTTGATATTAGAATTCATAAAATTTTGAGGAATTATAATGGAACATGATGATTATTTCACTGAAGAGGGATTTTCTCCTATTAAATCTCTTTTAGGATTACTTACTTTTTCAACAATACTTCCAATAAACGTGTTCACATCAATCGAATACATGACACGTTTGACATGGTGCTGGCCGTTTTTACATTTGATTATTGGTGTTCTTGCAGCCATTTGTGGATTTGTCTGTGGAGAATTCCTGCATTTGAATGCTCTTTTCACATCTGTTCTGGTTTATGCATTTTTAATGTTAATAACCGGTTATAATCATCTTGACGGTGTACTGGATATGGCTGATGGAGTCATGGTTCATGGTACTCCGGAAAAGAAAATTAGTGTTGTTAAGGATTCATCTGTCGGAGCTGGTGGAATAGCAACATTATTTTTGGTGGCTTCACTTACAATAGCAGGAATCTATAATATTTTGGATTATAATTTTTTGATTGGAATA
>JAFUBV010000390.1 GCA_017460025.1 Methanobrevibacter sp.
ATAATTACTATTTAAAATAATTTTTTTAATGAAAAATTTTTAAAATTAATGTAATATTAATGAAGAATGTTTAAAAAAAATAAGATAGAGGAAAGAATTCCCCTATAAAACAGTTATAATATTAGCAATGACTGCATATTCATATTTGGAAGTGATAATATACTCACCACTTATTAAATTAATATTTAGACTTGCTATTCCATCACTATTTGTTGTTCTGTAATAGAATACACCATTGATGTTGAATTCTATTTTTTCATTGCTTGAAGGATTGCCCTGACCATCAACAAGTTTTGCCTTGAATTGTGAACCGTCCCTATAATGCATAGTCATGTCGGAAGCTGTCAATGTCGGTTTTACGGTAATGGTATTTGCCACAACACATCCGCCATACATTGTAGTAATGATATATTCACCAGCCTGTATGTTGATATTTAATTGCACATATCCTGATTCATTGGTTTGGCGGGTATAGAACACTCCGTTGATGTTGAAAGTGACATTTTCACCTGCACCAACAGGGTTTCCGTCATCTCCAAGGATTCTTACAACATAATGTGAATCATTTCTGAAGTATTTTACCAGATCATGATTTTCCACAATCTTTGAAATGACTACAATATTATTTGAAGCCATGTCATTTGTAACAGGATTGATTGCAGTTAAAATATATTTTCCTTGGTCCAGATTAATATTCAGTTGTGCAATACCGTTTTCACCAACAGTACGGTGATACATTACACCGTTGATATTGAAGGTCACTTCTGTTCCACTGGCCAGATAGTTGCCTTGTGAATCCCTGAATGTTGCATAGTACTGGCTTGCATTCCTTACGATTTTTGTAAGTTCAGTTCCGTTGACTGTAGCAAGAACAGTTACAACAGAGTTTATTGTAGTGTTGTCCACAATTGCAGTTACATTATATACTCCACTATTTAAGTTAAGTGCAATGCTTGCAGAACCGCTTTCATCAGTTGTTCTTGAATATGAAACACCATTAATAACAATGCTGATTGATTTGTTTGCTACAGGATTGGATTGGGCATCAAGAACAGTTACGGCAAATCTTTCAGGGCCACTTACATATTTGGTTACATCCGGTGCGATGATTTTAAGGCCATCATCTTTAATGGTGAATGTAATTTCATCGGAAGTTGATTCATTGAAGTTTTCATCACCACCATATTTTACATTGAACGTGTAATTTCCTGAAGTCAAATTGGATATTGTTATGTTTGCTTTACCGTCAATCAAAGCAAGTGAATATTCAGTGCCGTTTATATCAAATGTGACATTACCTGATGCATCACTTGGGATAACTTCAACATTTACTGTAACGCTGTCTTCAGATACTGTTGCATTGACACTTATGACAGTTTCAATTTTGTTGTCAACAGCAAATTCAACAGTCTTGGTTGAAGCAGGATAAGTTTCATCCCCACTATATTTTAAATCAACGGTGTAATTTCCATTAGCCAAACCGCTTACAGTGACATTGCCTGTTCCATTGATTAAGTCGATTACATAAGTGCTTCCATTGATTTCAAAGCTGATGTTTCCTGTTGCATCACCAGGTTTTACATTAACATCAATTGTTACGTTATCACCATCCACTTTGACATTAGGAGTAATGATGACGCCGCCTTTAACTGTGACATTAATTACCAATACTTCATTATCAACATTAGCTGTTATTTGATATACATCTGAAACATCTGAAGTGAATGAAGTGTTGAATTTGGCATCCGTTAATATTCCTGAAGTATTTATGAGCTCTCCACCAGTAGATGAAATATTAATAGCCCTATATGGAATATATGACACATTTTCATTGTTTGCAGTACCGTTCCAGAAGAATTCATATGAAATTAAGCTGGATTCACCTTGTGAAATTTCACTTGGATTTGC
>JAFUBV010000391.1 GCA_017460025.1 Methanobrevibacter sp.
ATGATAAAGTCTGCCATTCCTTTTCCTGTTGGTGAAAAGATGCCGTTTGGCTTGAAAATAGTGTTTTTCAATCTGAAAAATGTGGATGCAACATAAGTTTCAGCAAGAACTCCAAGATAGTCCCTATTGTTCGGATTATGCTTTCCAAGAGTGAAATTGATGCTTGCATTGAGTGTGGGTGATAAGAAATAATACTTGCTTGGGCTTCTAATCATTTTAGATGCTCCTCCATAAGTCTTTATATGGAAAATCAGATGAGTCTTTTCCAGAATATTCAGCAGTTCAGTTATATTTGATCTTGATGAGCCAATATCTTTTGACAGATTATTAACTGATAATCCTCCGGGCTTTTGGGTTGCCATGAATGACAATATGTTGAATATGACCTGTTTTGTATTTCCATTATATGCCTTATAATGCCTTACGTCATTTTCAACCACCCTATCAATTAGTTCGTAGATTCTTCTATGGGCGTTGATTTCATTCAGATTCAAAGATAATGGAAATCCACCGTATGATAGGAAGTATTCAAATTCTTTCATTAAAGGCTTTTTTAAAGTTGAAACTGATGTTATTAATTCTGTCTCTTTTTTTGATGCACTTCCAATATCTCCGGTTAAAAATAAATCAATCAAATCAGATGAAATATATATATCAGGAATCCTATATTTCAGGTAAAGATATTCCTGAAAGTTCATTGGATATATTCGCTCAAACAATGTTCTTCTGACAGAATTAATATTAACCTCAAAATCCAATGCATTGGAGCCTGTAAAAATCATGAAAACTTTCTTTGACTGGTCATATATTGCCTTTCCAGTATTTGACCAGTTTATGTCTTCCTGAAACTCATCAATCAAAAGGAAAATCTCTTCATCCAATGTCGCAAGATACCTGTGGTGGATATCTTCAACAAAGATATCAACCAGATCTGAAAGACCTAATTTTTTGAATGATTTAAGCTGATCCAGAGAAAGGTAAAGAATCCTATTTTTATCAATTCCCTTTTCAACCAGATATTCATATACCTGAAAGAGCAGTGTACTTTTTCCTGTTCCTCTCAATCCAGGCATTATCATGAATCTGTTTTCTGCATATCCTCCTAAAAAATCATCCAAATTGTTTTTTATGTTGATAAAGGCATTACGGCATAGAAATTTCTCATTATTATTTTTTAGAAAGTCATTTGCGATATATGGGGTCGTGTTAATCTGTTTTATAATATAATTCAAATAATCCTCTCTAGTGTTCATGTTTTTCACCTTCCTCCTATGTAATGATATGACTACAAGAGATATATAAAACATTGTACTTACAACAATACAAGCAATATATAAAGCCTTGTACTCACAACACTACAAGTAAATTTCAAATTTGTAAAATTGTAATAATAATTTTTGAAAGTGTAATAAATATAAATTGCTGAAGTGCAATTGTGTGAAAAAATTAAAAAGGTATATTAACTTTTAACATTGACCATAATTAAAAAAAGAGGAGTTAAAAAAACTCCCAAAAGTGTTTAAATTTTATTTTCTTCTTTTGATGCTTATACCTAAAAGTGCTAAAACAGCAAGCAATACTAATATCGGATTACCGGTAGCTTTATTATCGGATTTAATGTCAACTGATTTTTGAACTGTTTTATTATCATCCGCAACAGGAGGCACTACATCAGGAATTACTGTGATAATGCCAGTTCCGTTGGATGGATAATAACAGTTGGTACCGTTGAATGAGACTTTCACATCATAGTTTCCGTCATAATCCATAGGAATTGTCCAATCAACACTGCCAGTACCGTTAATGATTTCAACGGTCTTTTTGCTTCCGTCAGGCAAAGTAATAGTCACATTACCATTAAATGGAACACCATCATCAGTTGTTACATTAATCGGAATAGTAATATCAGTTCCAGGATAAGTTGTAATGTTTCCAACGCTTACATGTGTAGGAATCGGCAATACAGTAATAGTGCCAGTGCTATTGGATGGCAAATAGGTCTCATTTCCAGGGAATTTAGCTGTATCATTATATTGAGGAACGTATTCTTCAGGAACATGCCAAGTAGCATTTCCTGTACCGTTAACGATTTCCACAGTCTGATTTGATCCGTCAGGCAATTCAACAGTTACATTACCATTTACAGGTTTGTTGTCATCTGCAGTAACATTGATAGGAATAGTTACGTTTTCGCCCATTATGCCAGTAACATTATCCACTGAAGTGTGAGTAGGAATTGGCAATACTGTAATGGTTCCGTTTCCGCTGGATGGGAAGTAATCCTCATTTCCAGGGAAGCTGACAGTGTCATTGTAGACATCAGGAGTATAATCTGATGGTACATGCCAGGTCACATTACCTGTGCCGTTAACGATTTCCACAGTCTTGTTGCTTCCATCTGGGAATGTGATAGTCACATTACCATTAAACGGTATATTGTCATCTGCCGTCACATTAATAGGAATGGTAACGTCAGTATCAGGATAGGTTGTAATGTTTCCAACGCTTACGTGAGTCGGAATCTTAGGAATTACAGTTATTATGCCCGTACCATTGGAAGGCAAGTATGTTTCATTTCCAGGATAGCTTGCATTATCACTGTAAGTACCGTTGTAATCATCAGGAATAGTCCAGATGATATTTCCTGTACCATTAGTAATCTCTACAGTCTGATTTGATCCGTCAGGCAATTCAACAGTTACATTACCGTTTACAGGTTTGTTATTATCAGCCGTTACATTAACAGGAATTGTAACGTTCTGGCCAGCTTTTCCAGTTACATTTCCAATGGTTGTAATTGTTGGTATCGGAAGTACTGTAATGGTTCCGTTTCCGCTTGAAGGCAAGTAAGTTTCATTACCATTATATTTCGCTGTGTCATTATAAACACCAGGAACATAATTTTCAGGAACAAACCATGTAACGTTTCCAGTACCATTAGTAATTTCCACAGTTTTGTTGCTTCCGTCAGGCAATTTAATAGTTACATTGCCGTTAAACGGCTTGTTATCGTCAGCTGTTACATTAACAGGAATAGTAACATTCATGCCAGGGAAAGTGGTCACATTACCTACAGTAGTATGGGTAGGAATTGGAAGTACTGTAATGGTTCCGTTTCCGCTTGAAGGCAAGTAAGTTTCATTACCGTCATATTTCGCTGTGTCATTATAAACGCCAGGAACATAATTTTCAGGAACAAACCATGTAACGTTTCCAGTACCGTTAATTATTTCTACAGTTTGATTACTACCATCAGGAAGATATATTGTTATATTTCCGCTGAAGGTCTTATTATCATCTGCAGTCACATTAATCGGAATAGTAACGTTTCTGCCAGGGTAAGTAGTAACATTGCCTACACTTACATGAGTAGGAATCTTAAGACCGGTTACATTGACTGTGCTGTTGCTTTCGTTGCTCGTCGGACTTTTTACAACAGCAGTATTGTTGTATGTACCGTTGGCCAATATTTTGATAATGACTTCAAAAGTGGTTGAATTTCCAGTATTTA
>JAFUBV010000392.1 GCA_017460025.1 Methanobrevibacter sp.
ACTTGTTCAAAAGTTGCAACCTGTTGCAATTAGTTGCAATTGTGAGTTGCAACTGTTGCAATAAAATTGCAATTGAATTGCAATACCTATAAATTATATGATATTATAAAAATATGTGTAAGGATTATTTGGAGTGAATGTGATGGCCGAGAAAAAACTCAAAAAGTCAGATGAAAGATTCGGTCTTGAATTTGAAGTCAAGAAAAATACAAAGAATGCAAACAGGATAGGATTCAGCAATAGCTTATTTGATGTTGGTGAAAAAGTCTATGTCCTGTCAGAACAACAGCACTTTGACTTAATCAAAGATATGGATCAAGTGGATGAATACAAGGCCAGAATAAAAGAGCTTGAAAATAAAATACTCAATAGCTCATCCGACAGTAACACTGAAGATTTGGAACAACAGCTTCAGGAAAAGGATGAAATGATAAATACTCTAAAGGATAGAGTTGATTCACTTGGAAAAGAACTTGAATCAAATAAAAGCCAACCTAAAGTCCATGATAAAGATGAAATCGAACAATTAAAAGAAGATTTAGAATCAGAACGTGGCCAACATCAATATTGGCAGAATTCATATGAAAATATGATTGAAACATCTGATGGCGTAGTAGCTAGAAATGAAGAGTTGATTAAAGACAATGAGCAATTAAAAACTGCTAACGATCACATTAACGAAACCAATAAACTCCTCAATGAAAATATTATTGGCCTAAATAAAAATTATGAGGAAACAAAAAGAGAACTCCAATCTAATTTTGAAACAAGGGAAAAAGAGTTGAAAGAAACTGTTGAAAAACAACAATCACATATAGATGAATTAACTAAAAAAGTAGAATCTTTTTCAGCCTTTAAAGAGTACATTCCACCTAAAGAACATTACGCTGC
Organism: Methanobrevibacter sp.; assembly: GCA_017460025.1. Lineage (GTDB taxonomy): Archaea > Methanobacteriota > Methanobacteria > Methanobacteriales > Methanobacteriaceae > Methanocatella. Next base: position 892 of record JAFUBV010000392.1, read on the forward strand.
ACTTCAGGAATTACAGGAAAAAATTAATGATGCTGAAGCTGAATTAAATAAATTAACTGCTGAAGTTGACCTTAAGCTCACCAATCAAAAATCTGATATGGAACTTAAATACACTGAAGAAAAAGCACAAATGTTACTGGCTTACACTCAAGAGCTCAATAGCTATAAGTTAAAGTATAATGAACTAGCTAAGGATTATAATCACTTGTTAGGAGATACAAAGTCATTAACAAGGATTAACACTTTCTTCAATGGTAAACATAATGCTATCGTTAAAGATAAAGAACCTGTTGAACTTGAAGAAATAGAGGTGGAAAAAGAACCAACGGAAACAATAGAGTATGTTCCGAAGGAAGAAGTTAAGTTAATCTAATCTCCAAGCCCAACACTAACATTAACGTTAGCTATTCTTTACCTTGCATTGATTCTAGTATTTCATCCATTAATTTGGATGTGTCAATATGATTCTTTTCTCCAACTTCATATTCAATGATGGAGCAGACAATCTTGTCAAGTGATCTGTCCTGAATAGCTGAGACTATCCTTAATTTTCTGTGGGTTTCTAAATCCACTTTAACATTAATTCTTTTTCGTGGATTACCTTTATTCAATAGCTTATCGTTTAAATCATAAGCCGAATTATCAATATCTTCTCTGTGCAACCAATCAAAGCCATCTTCAAATGCATCAGCGTTTTCAACTGCTTCTCTAACATATTCAACAATATCTAAGTCTTTTGTTTTATCTTCGATAATTGCGGTTGCAATCTTTTCTAAAGTAGTGTCTTTGGCAGTAGCTATTAATTTTAAGGCCTTGTGGGTGTTAGGGAATATTTTAAC
>JAFUBV010000393.1 GCA_017460025.1 Methanobrevibacter sp.
AACTCCAGGACCTAATGATTTTGCAATGATGAAGGAATTACTCACTCGCCGTTTGAAACTGATAGAAACTGACCCTGAACCTGATTTGATAGTCATTGATGGTGGTAAGGGTCAGCTGGGCATGGCCTGTGATGTTTTAGAAGAGTTGAATTTGACTCATATTCCTATTATTGGTCTTGCAAAAGAGTTTGAAGAGATTTATCTTCCGAATACCAGTCGTCCTATTATAATACCAAAAAACAATAGGGCTCTGCATCTGCTTCAGCAAGTTCGTGATGAATCCCATCGTTTCGCTATCACTTATCACAGAAAGCTTAGGAGCAAAAATATTAGTCAATCCAGTCTTGATGACATTAAAGGAATTGGTAAGAAACGTAAAATCAATCTTTTAAAGGAATTTGGCACAATTGAAAATATTAAAAATGCAAGTGTTGATGAGCTTGCAAATGTTGATGGAATGAGCAAAAATTCTGCTCAAAATGTTTTTGATTATTATCATTAATTGAGTAAAAATAAGGCCTATTTTCAATTAAATTTAAATATAAGTACTTTTAATAATAATTTTTATAGAATTATTAATAGGTATATATTATGGTAAAATGTCCAAGATGTGGGTATGATAATATCTCATCATCCACATATTGTGTGAACTGTTCCTATGTATTATCTGGTTCACCTACCGGTCAGAAAAAAGGCGGGTGGAAAATGGGAACAGCAAAAAAAATACTTCTCATTGTTGGGATAATCGTTGTAGCGCTTTTTTTATTCTCATTCATTTATAATATGTCTCAACCAAGTAATGAAGAATCATTGAATGTTGTCGTAGCCGATAACAATATTCAAGAGGGTTCTATTCATCCTTATTCTGTTAAAGTTATTTATAATGGTACTTGGTATTCTAAATCCGGAGATCTTAATTACCCTGTTGAAAAATCTGGCAATGGTCCTATGAGTTTTTCACTTGACAGTGCATCATGGGATAAGGTTTCCGTATATGTTGAAAAAACAGACGGATTATCAGACCCATTGACAGTTCAACTTTTAAGGAATGGTGATGTGGTAGGTGAAAATTCAACCACCGGTTCTACAAATCAGATTACTATTTCATATATGAGCTAGTTTTCAACCTCGTTGGCTTTCTGATTCAATAACTCAATGAGTTCATCAGTCTTATAAAGTCTGATTTCTTCAGTTTCAGGTTTGAATATTTTCATAAATGTAATTAAATCGTTACATAACTGATCGTATTGGATATTTAAGGTGTTAAAGTTAGATAGTAGTCCAATTAACTGATCTCTTTCTAATTTTTTATTTTCTCTAGTTATCTTTTCTATGTTTGCAAAATGTGTTTCGATAAGTAATTTGTCATTTTCCAAACTGCTGATATATTCTTGAATTTTATTCTCGCAACTCATTTTTATCACTAATAAATATTTTTAAATAGTTTTATTAATATAAATTTGTATAAAATAATGGGGCATAACTATGATTAAAGTAGAAAATGTAAGTAAATCATATGAATTAGACGATGGTAATTCCGTTGTTGGTCTTAAAAATGTTAGTTTTGAAGTTAAGGAAGGAGAAATTCTTGGAATCATGGGAAAAAGTGGTTCCGGTAAAACTACACTTTTAAGAGCATTAAGAGGAGTTGAACACATTGATGAGGGAAGCATCACTATTGATGATGTCAGCATTAATGAGAAATCATCACAATTTTATTACAACAGACTTAAAAAAGTAACAGCAATTCACCTTCAGAGATCTTTTGGTTTATGGCCTGAAACAGTACGTCAAAACGTTTTAAGAAAATTATATTCACGCAAATATCATGATGAAGGAAGCACGGACTTTGATATTGCAGAAAGTGAATTCGGTGATGAAGCGGATAAGATTTTGGAATTGGTATCCCTCACCCATAAAAAGGATCATTATGCCTCTGTATTAAGTGGTGGAGAAAAACAAAGACTTATTATTGCTCGTCAGCTTGCTAAACAACCAAAAGCCCTACTTGTAGAGGAACCTGCAACCAAGGCAAGCCCTAAAACAACACAAGAAATCCTTGAACCAGTAAAAAA
>JAFUBV010000394.1 GCA_017460025.1 Methanobrevibacter sp.
ATTATACCTTCACATCACACCATAAGGCAATTGCCGAAATATTAACTGGATGGGGTGAAGATATTGACAAGATTGAAATTACCGGAGTTAAAGGAAAAACCAGCTGCACATTCATGCTTAAAGAGATACTGGTTGATAAAAATCCATTGATTCTATCCAGCCTAGGTGCACTGATATATGAAGATGAAAAAGAGATAGTTCTGCAGAAAAATATTTCAATAGCACCTGCAAATATAAAGGAAACTATTGATTTGGCCCATAAATTAGCAAATCCGATTTGTGGTGGAGACGTTAAGGAAAGAATCTATAATTGTGCCATCTTTGAAAGTTCACTTGGTGTAAGCGGCATTGGTGATGTTGGACTTTTAACAAATATCGTTGAGGATTATCCGATAGCAAAATGCAGGTCTTCGGCAAGCATTGCCAAAAAACAGGTTTTTGACTGCGGTATTGTCTGTTGTAAAAAAGAATCATTAGACAAGTATTATACTGACATCAAACATCCGGCAATCAATTCATTTAGTCTGAATGATGAAACTGCAAATCTATATGCGGATGATGTCATTTATTCCCTTGATGAGACTGTCATTGATATAAAGTTCAAAAATGTCAATACAAAAGATCAAACAACAGCCAATGGAAAAATTACAATAAAAACATTTGCACCCGGCCCACATCATGTCTTAAACGTTTTAGGAGTTGTAGGTGTGGCACTATCCCTAAATATTGGTGAAGATAAAATAATTAACGGATTTAAAAATTATAAAGGCATTCCTGGAAGAACAAATAAGCATGTTATTGGAAATAGCATTATTATTGAAGAGATAAATCCCGGAATTAACACCAAAGCCATCGAAGCATCAATAAATATGCTAAATAACAAATCAGATTATATGATTTCCATTGGCGGAGATTATGGAATAACCTGTGAAGAGATAGATGAAGATGCTGTTGCCAGATTAATCAATGATTCGGATGAAGAAATTATTCTAACCGAAGAAGTTGGAAAAAGCATTTTAAATAAAATCACCAAAGAAATCAGATTTATTGAAAATTACAATGAAGTTTATGACTTTGCTGTTGAAAACAATAAAAATTTACTATTTATTTATAGGTCGGATTATAGAAAAATATCAAAAAGGTAATCTTTTTTTAACTAAAAATTGAAACATTTAATTATAATTAAAAATAGAATATATTGTGTAAATTTTTAATAAGTTATAAGTTAAAACTTATATGCAAAATAAAGAAAAATAAAAATTTTTTTGCAATGCTTTTTAAAAAATTGGAGAGATAAATTTGATAGTAGGAACACGAGGAAGTCAATTAGCTCTTGCACAGACAAAACAAGTATGTCAAGACCTATCCAAGATAACTGGAGAAAAAATTGACCTAGAAATTATTAAAACTAAAGGAGACAAAATTACTAATTCTCAATTATACAATATGGATTCAAAAGGACTGTTTACCAAAGAATTGGATATTGCACTTTTAGACGAAGAAGTAGATTTTACAGTACATAGTTTTAAGGATTTGCCAACTGAATTAGATGAAGATTTAGAGATTGTGGCTGTTCCAATTCGTGAATCTCCACGTGAAGTATTAATTTCAGATAAAACCTGGGAAGAATTAGAACCTGGCTCCAAATTAGGAACCAGTAGCCTTAGGCGTGAAGCATTCTGTAACCATTATGAAAAAGACTTTGAACTTAAGCCTATTAGAGGAAACATTGAAACAAGAATCAATAAAGTCTTTGAAAGTGATTTGGATGCTACAATCATGGCTGAAGCAGGATTGAAAAGATTAGGTTTGACTGAACATATTAAAACAATATTTCCGGTTGACTACATCACCCCTCCTGCAGGACAAGGTGCGCTAGCCATAATTACCCGGAAAGATTCTGACAAAAAAGGAATCATATCAAAATTAAATGATTACACTTCAATGCAAGAAGCATTTGCGGAAAAAAAGGTGGTAGAGGAATTGGGTGTTGGCTGCCAATGGCCAATCGGCTCAATAGCACAAATGAAAGATAAAAAATTCAATATTTACTCAATATTATTAACTAGAGACGGAGAAATCTTAAAAGAACAAACTGAAACTGGTTCAATTAAAAATGCAATTGAATTGGGCAGTAAAATTGGGAGAGTATTCGAAGACTATGTTTAAGTGGAGGAATTAAAATTGAGAACTGTTAATGTAGGAGTTATCGGAGTAGGGGCAATGGGTGAAAACCATGTCCGTGTATACCATAAAATGGAAGAAGCTAATTTAATTGCTGTTTCAGACGTAAGTGAAAGAGCACTTAAAAAAATTGAGCGAAAATATGGTGCAAAAGGCTACACCGATTACAACGAACTACTTGCAAATCCTGAAATTGAAGTGGTTAGTGTTTGTGTCCCAACCACTTTCCATCATGCAGTCGTAATGGAAGCTATAAAAAATAAAAAACACGTATTGGTTGAAAAACCAATTGCATTCACTTTAAAAGAAGCTGAAGAAATGATTGCTGCTGCAAAAGAAGCAGGCGTAATTCTTGCAACAGGACATGTGGAAAGATTCAACCCTGCCGTTCAAAAAGCTAAAGAACTCATTGATGATGGAGTTATTGGAGACATAGTATCAGCATTCGCCAAAAGAGTAGGGCCACTCCCACCTAGAATAAAAGATGTCGGTGTTTCAATAGATTTAGCTATTCACGATTTAGATATAATGAATTATCTGTTTGAAGAAAATGTCACTCAAGTTTACGGTACAATGAACAGCATATTGGATGACTGTGAATTTGAAGATCATGCTGAGATTATGGTGAGCTTTGATAATGAATCAACAGGTATTATTGAAGTTAACTGGTTAACACCATATAAAAGAAGAGAACTTGAACTTACAGGAACTGACGGTATAATTTCAGTGGATTATATCAAACAGAGTATTGATGTTTATGGTAAGTTTGCACAAGACATTCAAATCAAACATGAAGAGCCTCTCAAAGGTGAATTAAAATCATTCTTAACTGCTGTTGTTAACGAAGAAGAACCGGAGATTACTGGTGAAGATGGGCTTAAAGCTCTTAAAATGGTAATAGCAGCAAACAAATCATCTAAGGAACACAGACCAATCAGTTTAGATGAACTTGAGGATTAGTGATATTTATGAAAAATAAATTAATACAAAAAGCTCAAGAGCTCAGACAGCACGGATTTACAACCGGAGAAATAGCTGATGAACTTAATGTAAGTATGGATACTGCAAGATGGTTAACTCTCCAAAAAGTTGATGAAGCAAAAGCTGAATCCCCAGGAGACTTTGCAATTAATTGGAAAAGCATCGGTGGAAATTCAACCCGTCTTAACTATGTTTCAGGTGCTTTAAGTGACTTAGCTTTATCACACGGTGAAGCAGATGTTGTTTTAGGAATTGCAGTTAGCGGAGTTCCGTTTGCAACAACAATGGCTGATTATGTTGAGGACATGACCGGACTTGACACTTCAATAGCTATTTTCCACCCAAACAAACATAGAAAAGATCAAGACACAACTGATGATGAAGGTACAATAAGTACCAATTTCGGGTCTGTTGAAGGTAAAAAAGTCATTATTGTTGATGATGTCATTACAAGCGGAAAAACCGTACGTGAAGTTATCCATACCGTTAAAGACCAAGGCGGAGAACCAACATGCGTTACCGTTTTGATTGACAAAGCAGGCCTTTCTGAAATCGAAGATGTGCCTATCGAATCTTTAATCAAAGTAAGTAGATTATAAATATCTACTTCAATCCTATTTTTTTAAAATACCATCAATTTTTTTAAACTTTAAATAATATCAAATACAAATCATATAACAATAGTTTTAAGGAAAAGCAAAATTATGAACATTTTATTATTACAAAATATGGCAGTGATTTTAATTACTGCAGTAATAGTTCTTCTAATTTTTAATAAACTTAAATTGCCTACCATGATTGGTTTATTCATTACAGGAATCGTTCTTGGACACGCTATTAACGACACAAGTATGATTTCAACACTATCTGAGTTAGGCGTTGTATTTTTATTATTTATTATAGGACTGGAATTTTCTGTTGAGAAGTTCTCTGCAATCAAGCATTATGCATTGATTGGAGGCATACTGCAAGTTAGCCTCACAACGATTTTAATAACATTTTTAGGCCTTGCAATGGGACTTGCATTGAACAGTGCCATCTTTTTAGGATTTTTAGTTTCATTTTCAAGTACTGCAATAGTAATGAAGATAATGCAGCAGAAACACCTGACACACTCCATTCAGGGAAGGGTGACTTTAGGTATTTTAATATTCCAGGACATTGCTGTAATTGTTGTTATTTTACTTACGCCACTTCTTGGCGGTCAGAGCATTGAACTGCATACAATTCCAGAAGTTATCGTAAAAATAGTTGGCCTTGCAATTTTAATATTCATTGGAGCAAAATGGTTTATTCCACTGGCCCTCAAGGATGCTGCCAAAACCAAAAACAGAGACCTGTTCATGCTTTTGACATTATTCATCTGTATGGGAGCGACATTTGCAACAAGCCTGATTGGAATCGGACCTGAACTTGGCGCATTCCTTGCAGGACTGCTCATTTCCAATACAGAATATTCCCACCAGACATTAGGTTACATTCAGCCTTTCCAGGACGTTTTCATGAGCCTATTCTTTATCAGTATCGGACTGATGGTTAACCTGCACTTATTCCTATACAACATCGGAATAATCCTCCTGTTAACTGCAATAATCCTAATAATTAACTTTGCAGCAACATTGATAACTGGAATGGCATTGAAACTTCCAACCAAAATTTCAATTTCCATAGCTATCCTTTTAAGCCAGATTGGGGAATTTTCCTTTGTTCTTGCAAGTGAAGGAATGAAATACGGCTTAATGACAAATGAATTCTTTTCAATATTTTTAGGAGTGAGCATTCTAACAATGTCATCAACACCATTCCTGCAGAAGCTGACTCCAAAAATAATCAGGCAATTCTCAAAAATCAGCTATTTCCAGGTTGATGAAGAGCTGACATCACTTCCGGAAGAAATAGAAGACGAACAGCCTATTGAAGACCATGTTATCCTGGTAGGTATGGGCCGTATCGAAAAGCAGATGACAAAAGCATGCAAACAGTTCAATGTTCCTATGCTTGCCGTTGACATGAATCCGATAGTGGTTGAACAGCAGCAGGCTTTAGGAGTTCCAATCATATATGGTAATGCATCAAATGAAAGCGTTTTAAAAGAACTAAGAGTAACCAGTGCACAATGTATCGTCATATCCGCTTCAACCTATGAAGGTACCCTTAAAACAATTGATACAGCAAGGAGACTGAACCCTGATATCCATATCATTGTAAGAACCAAATACCTGAAAAATATCGATGAGGTTATTGATGCCGGAGCTGATGAGGTTATTCCAAAAGAGTTCGAAACAAGTATCCTGATGTTTACAAGAATCATGGATTATTACAACAAGGACATGGATGAAATTGCTGATGCGGTTAACAATTTAAGATCAGATAATTATGACGCATTCCGTAGCGTATCTTCAGAGGATGTATCAGCATACCTGAGCAATTCATTTACAGAAGTTGAACTTGATTCTGTAAGAGTCTACAATGATGCACATATAAGCGATTTTCCGTTTGCAAAAAACAATCTGACTATTACCAGCGTAATACGTGACAATGATACGATAATACATATTGACAATGATTTCCAGTTCCTTGAAGATGACATCATTCTATTCACTGGTCTAAGAAATGACATAAATAATTTCTTTGATGCGATAGAATTTTAAAAAAAAACTAATTTTATTGAACTAAATACAGAAAAAAGGATAATAATTTAGAAAAGTAGAAAATCTACAAATCCAAATCAAAATTTCGCACACGAATAATTAAAAAAAATATGGATTTTTTTAATTTTCATTATTTATTATGTAAACAATTAGTATTTAAATATTATAGTTAAAACAATATTGCATCAATCAAGTAAAAATTTTAAATAACGGTAAAGTACATAAATCACCAAAACACATGCGATTAATGTTTGAATTGGAATAATCACGTTAAAAATATAGCTATTGTTAATTACAAAAACTTTTGAAGATGCAGTTGCAGTTATTACAAATGGAAATGTGAATGCTGAAAAGCTAGGGTAAAAATCAAGGTTTCTGTATTGAATAACCTTGTATAATGCGAATATGAAAAATGCAAATGCAATACAATACAATATCATCAGGAATTCATATGATATGCCTGCGAATGAATTGGTATATCCAACTATCAATATGCTAAAAATTGCCGTGAAAATACAAATAAGAGGCTTATTTTGATCCAGTTCATTAGGATATTTCACATATCTATAAATAACCAAAGGCAAAGTAACAATCATGGAAATGAATCCGAATACAAAAAATATGAATCCTATTTCAAACAGTCCGTGGATATGTGCAGTGATTGCACCCATCGTTATTCCGATGAAGACTATCCACCAACTAGGATAGACCACATTTATATCAAAATTACATATAATATAACGATAAGTAAACCATACAATCAACAGAATATGTAATGCTACACCCAAAATCCAGACACTTATTGCCAAAGTTGCATTAAATAAACTAAGATATGTAGATGAAATCATCAAAGCCATGGAAAAAGTACCTGAATTCGACAAAATTATCGGATTGGATAAGTCCGATTTAACATCTTCAGGATATAGAATCACTTTAAAAAGCAATAAACCTATTAAAATAAAGCCGATAATTCCAAATATAACTTTAAAAATAGGACTATAAACCTGTAGCAGATTACCTAAAGATAATATTGCTAAAATCAAGCCAGAAATAGGAATTGGAACTTTTTTAATAATATTCATTAACTATACTTTATAACTAATACTATTAAAGTCTATTTCCACAATTTGTACAAAAGGCATCCCCTTCGTTAACCTTCCTGCCACAATTGGAACATTTCAATTCCTTAGCTAACTTAAAACCGCAGGAAGTGCAGAAAGCATCACCTTCATTAACACTAACTCCGCAATTCGGACAAAAGAGAGATTCATCGAATTTAGCACCGCAATTAGTGCAAAAAACTGAATCCTCAGCAGATTCATGTCCACATTTCAAGCAAGTCTTTTTAGAGCTACTTTCAATTTTAGGTGTGAAATTCGCTTTAGGACTATCAGCCAACACAGGCTTTGAATAATCTATTCCCTCCTCGATTTCACGAACTAGTGAGCTCATTACATTAATTCTTTTTTCATCTGCAGGATGCGTTGAGAAAAAGTCAAAGTTATTGGCGTTTTGACCGCTCATCTTTTGCCAAAATGCGGGAACTCCAGTGATGTCATATCCTGCCCAATGGATAATCAGCATTCCTAACCTGTCTGCTTCCAGTTCCTGGTCTCTACCCCATGGATTTAAAAGCAAAAATTGAGAACCTATATTGGCGGTATTGACTGCTGCACGTGTAAGGCTGCCGACTTCACCCATTCCAAGCAAATCAAATGCGAAACTTCCAATCCAGGAAACTGATGCCAATGTATCTTTAGTGTTTTGAGCACTCATGCGAGTTCTGGTATGATCAAGCAATGCATGAGCCATTTCATGGCCTAAAATAAAAGCCAATTCCTCTTCACTTCTTGCAACAGACAGTATTCCTGAATAAACTGCAATCTTGCCTCCAGGAATACAGAATGCATTAACCGTGTTATCCAAAAGCAAATGAAACTCCCAGTCGTAATAATCTTCAACGTAATCAATTCTTCCGATAGAAGAGAGATAGTCATAAACGGCATTAATAAGATTTGTTGCAACCTGCGCAATCAACTGTCCTTCTTTCGTGTTATCGGCAATTTGTGCTCTATTAACAATGTTGTAATATTCACGATAACACTCTTCAAGAAACTTATCGTCATTTACATTATCATAATGCTTTCTTCCAGTGAACGGGTTTAATGGGCTTCTATCATCTTTTGCCATAATATAGTATTTGTGTTTAAGATGTATATATATTATTGGAGTTCATCTATAGTCCGATTCAATTCCTTCCCAATTATTTCAACACACTTTTCCCCTTCGTCATTCAGGCGGAACGGATCTTTACTGGAGACGTTGAAATTTTTTAAAACATCACCTACTGCGATTGTTTTAGCTACATCAATGCCCCTGTTTTCCAATATCTTATTAACACATCCACCAGAACAACCATTAACTGCAACAATAGGATATTTTTTAAGCATTTCATCGTTTTTTCCTTCAATATCTGCGGATGTTGAACCCATACATATTGATATTGCCTTTTCATTTTCTTTTCTGCAGTCGCCAACCGCAACACGGGACACCAACCCATTCGGACTCATTCCATTACATGGTGCCAAAGCTATTTTTTCTGCCACAAAATCACCAAAATTTATAATTCATTATATATACTTATAGTCAATACTATTAATAAAGGCGATATTATGAGTGTTTTAGTAGCATATTATTCAAGAACTGACATAACGAAAAAAGTGGCTGAAGAAATAGCTGGCCGACTGAATGCTGATGTGGAAGAAATAACTTCAAAAGTTAAATATGACGGTAAAATCGGTTATGCACGTGCGGGAAAAGATGCGATGACTGCAAAAATCATTAAAATAGGTGATTTGAAATACAATCCATCAGATTATGATACCGTATATCTTGGAGTTCCGGTATGGGCCGGAAAAGCGGCAACTCCATTAATTTCATACATCAAACAGAATGAAGGAAAATTCAACAATGTGAAATTCTTCGTGACTGCAGGTTCCTCCGGTTTTGAATCAACTTTTGATCAGTTGGAAGAATTCATCGGAAAGGCTCCTTTAAAAACATTAGCACTTACAACCAAGGAAGTCAAAAAAGAAGAATACAAAAATAAATTGGATTCCTTTTTGGAATAATTAATCATCACTATCAAAAAAAAGCATGTGAAAACAACCCTATGAACTCAAATAGGGTCGTTTATCACATGAGGAATTTTGTCATACTTTTGCTTTTATTTGAAAAATCTTTTTTAGCAAAGAATAAAACAAATAAAAAAGGCATATGTCCCACCCGCCTGCCCAAACTAATAGTTTTAAACATATTGCCTAATCATTTGAAAACACATAATGTTTCATCCTTATTCATATCATGATAGAATTCGGCATTATCCTCGCCAAAGTCTATGACCTGCACCATATCATAAATCTCATCATTTAAGTTCGGATTTATATCTTTAAGGATATTCGGATAATCAAAAATCATATCCTTGTTGAATTCTATCTTTTTCTCATTTTCAAATAATGCACCATAGTATATTTCCGCTTCAACCAAATCCTGGAACATATGGCTTCCGAAGGATAATTCCGGCATGTATCCGACTTCACTATATGCCTCTTCAAGGATTGCTGAGAAATGACTGATATCTGCAAAAACCACAGGAATACCTAATTCCGGAGAAGAAGTACCTATTCTTCCAGGAACTATCAGAATGGCAGTCTTGTCATTTTCTTTGCAGAACGTGTTTACGTCACCGATTACCCTAGACAATGAACTTTTCTTAGCATAAGGATATTCATAGTACTTATGGGGATCGACATAACAGATTGTATCGATATTGCTTTTACGTGACATTCCCATGGAAGATTCCTTAATATGGAAGAAAACGTTTTTGTCTTCAGGCATTTCAATGGATTCGTTATTAATTGAAACCTGAAGAGGACGACACTGCAGCAGGTTTATGTTGAATGAGTTATCCTCTCCAAAATTAACAGTATATTCAATATCAACAGGATAATCATATGCCTCTTCCAGAGTATCCAGTATTTCTTTCATATTTCCTATGAATTCCTGATTTTTAACAATTCCTTCACAGTTAACAAACACTATCTCACGGCGCTGGCCACGATCGCGAAACATTCTTTCAGCTTCACGGTCATGTTCAATCAGAACTTTCTTTGCATGTCTTGGAATTATCTCCAGACCGTCACCAACAGGAATGTCATGTAAACTGACTTCTTTTAAGTCAATGACATCGAGATAATGTTGGGAATACCTGTGTTTTTCTTTAATGTCTTTTGTTAATGTTACTTCGGGCTTATCAAGATTAATTATTCTCGGATAATCCTTTTTTGTCCTGTCAACAGCCTTAGTACCGAGACCCATTACCAGCCTTAACATTCCTTTGCTGTTATCCATATCTGGAAGCGGAGAGTATGGGCTGTATGAAAATCCGACACCTGCAGCAGTCGGGAAGAAATAGTCCCCATGATAAGAACCTGAAACCCTTTGAACTAAAAGAGCCATCTGCTCATCAGTGTCATCCAAATCGTTCAGTTTCCTATATTCCAGTGCGGAAATGTTCATAGTACTTGAATAAACAATTTTTACAGCATCTTCAAAGGCCGCCAAACGTTCTTCTAAAGACCCTCTATTTGCACAGAACACTGATTCATATTTTCCTGCAAATGCATTGCCGTATCCGTCTTCAAGAAGACTACTTGACCTGACTATGATAGGATTCTGTCCGAAATAATCCAATATACGTATAAATTCCTTTTTAATTTCATCTGAAAATACACCGTTTTTAAGGCCTTCTTCCAGCTTTTTACCGTATTCATAGTAACCTTCTTTGGTTCTCTGATTTACACGAAGATCCCATAAATCGTTTGAAACAATGTATGTATAAAATAAATCAGAACCTATATAGAATGAATCATCAGGCTCAAAATTATTTTCATAGATGTCCGGACGGTCCTTTTCAATAATTTTTCTTGCAAGCAGCATACCGCAGGATTTACCTCCCACCAATCCGCTGCCCACACGGCGATCATAAATTGTGGTATAATCCTCAAAAGTGAAATATTCCTTAATTTTAGAAAGCATCCTTTCATCTTTTGTCATCATCAGCTCACAAATTCTGTCGCATTCATCATCAATGTTTTCCCCTTCATCATATTTCATTCTGACTTGGAGCATATATCTTTCCCAGCTATCCAATGTTTGCCCGTTTTGATAGCGGTCCAAATCATTGACAATCTTATAATACTTACTGAGTTCCTGGCCGTCCTGAAGAACTTTAACGGAACCTGTTCTGACGTTATATTTATGTCCTAAAAACATTGTTTGGGAATATCTGTTCCATACTTTCAATGGGGAAACATAGACTTCGTCAGTAGTGTTTGAATATACATTTAGGAATAATTGTGTGGTTTCACGAATTTTAGCTATAGCATCATATGAATGTCTTCCACGAATAATCGGGAAAAATGCTACAGTATCAAGTTTGAATAAAAACGGACAGGTAACCTTAAAGAAATTGCCCATCATCAAATCTGTTGACCAGACCGCCTGAAGATCACTTAAGCAGTCAAAGACATAGAATGCGTCAAAGCCTTCTTTTTCTATGATTCTGTGAACTTCCAAAGTGAATGTTTCAAACTGGTTATATGGATTTACACGATATATCTTAATCCCATCACGTTCTATCATGCAGAATTCAGTGTCAGGATTTTTTTCTTCATCATCCAACAAACTAAAATCCTCTTCAGACATTTCTATTAATGGAGGATGATTAGCAAAGCGAATGTATATCAAGTTCCTGTTATCCTCTTTTGCCTGTTTCACATAAGGATTGACAAAGTATGAGAATTCATTTAGATTTGTGACATTCCATACCACATTATCACCTAAACGAATATTGTCTAAAGCTTTATCAAGTCCCGGAATTCCTGATTTAACTCTATCAAATGCCGTCATAATTAATATCTCCTAATTTTGCTTTAAATATACACCATCACTTTATTTAACACATCAAAAATCATCAATTATCAACCTGCATCCACTAATACCTTTTGCTCACCATAGGCACACCGGTTAATTGTGAAGCCTCCATAGTTAATGCGACCAAATCTTGACGCTCCAGATTTCCTATATCCGTATTTCCTGCCTGTTGAGTTAATGATGTTACTTCCTGAGTCATTGCATCAATATAATTTGCAACTTGCTGACCTTTCCTTATAGGATCAAGTCTTCTTCTAAGAACTCTTTCCTGTGTTGCAATTCCTTTAGGACAGGTTCCTTCAGAACAGGTTTGACAAACCTTACATCCTATTGAAATCAATGCTGATGTGGCGACATATACTGCATCAGCACCTAAAGCTATTGCTTTAGCCACATCTGCTCCGGATCTTATTCCACCAGCAGCAATAAGGCTTACTTCACTTCTTAAATTTATCTCCTTAAGAGCATCATCCGCTTTGACAATTGCTTCTATTGTAGGAATTCCTGCATGTTCCGTAACTACCTCAGGACCTGCACCGGTTCCTCCCTGCATACCGTCGACTACAATTATGTCTGCACCAGCTTTTGCTGCGATTTTTACATCCTGTTCAACCCTACCTGATGCGAATTTTACAATTATAGGTATTTTCCAGTCAGTGATTTCCCTTAACTGATCTATTTTCATTCCTAAATCTTCAGGTCCGACAATATCCATATGTCTGGCAGGACTTAATGCTGAAGTTCCTTCAGGAATGTTTCTTACTCTAGCTACTTCTGCAGTTACCTTATGAGAAAGCAAATGTCCACCCATACCGGATTTTGCACCCTGACCTATTTTTATCTCAACAGCTTCTGCATTGTTCAAGTAACTTGCTGATACTCCAAAACGACCTGATGCATACTGGGCAATCAGTTTGTCGGCGTAATGCCTTTCTTCAGGAAGCATTCCTCCTTCACCAGTATTTGCTATTGAACCAACTTTGCTGCTTCCAATAGCTAATGCGATTTTTGCTTCTTTACTTAATGCACCAAAGGACATTGCCCCAATCATGATTGGAGTATCAATTTCAATCGGATTTTCAGCAAATCTGTCTCCAAGCACTACAGAAGTTTTGCATGTTTCCCTATATGAATCAATTGGAGGTC
>JAFUBV010000395.1 GCA_017460025.1 Methanobrevibacter sp.
TCTCTATATGAACAACTTCTATAATTCATTCAGATATGTATTCATGATTTCAAATTTTTTCAGATATTTTAATTATTTTTATTAATTATTTTTACTTATTTTAAAAGGTTATTTTTACTTTTTAAGGACAATATTGATTTAAAGAGGTTATATTGTACCAAATAAAACTTTATAACTTATATAGGGTTTTTTTAAAATCATATAATCACTTACGTAAGTTTATATTAATTTCCGGAAATTGGGAGATTAAAATGACAGAAGAAAATTTAGATGATTATCGTTTGGATAAGCCAATGGATTATCTCCATCAAAGGTTATTTGACAATAATTGTCCAACTATGCATGAATTATTCAATTTTCCCGGTGAATTTCAGGGAAGATGTCCAAACAAAAATGCTAATAGTGATGGATCAATGGCCGAAGTTGATATCAGTTATCTAACTTTACTGGATAACAATCAGCTGATGATAATTAATGTTGAGGATGAGACAAGTCATGTTAATGAAGATACATATGTAAAAATAGATAAATATAGGACTAATCATAAATATTCTTTTAATTTACCTGTATTTTCTGCAATTACTACTTCATTACCTTCAAACAAATGCTTGGAACAATTCAACTTTTCCCCAACAGACATCTTGAGGCCAAAAATTATTTCATTTTTAAATTTTGATGGTGAAAAAATTTTAAGTAAAATAAGGTTTAAAATAGAACATAATGAAGTTCTCACCAAACTTGAATTCATCTGGCTAATAATTGTAATTATGACTTTTGAAAAAAATAATTCTGTAATTTTGGAAATTGTATGCCCATTAATTAGAGATGCTAAGGCTGAATCTTTACATTTCAAAATGGAGATGACATTTTGTAGTAGATATATTATTCATAAGTATGCTGAGACTGTTGAAGATATTATAAGGTTAGAAGAGGTGGTAGGTTTGAAAAAAACATTAAGATTTGGTGATATAGAAAAGGAAATTGAAAATCGTGGCTTTGTAAATGGTAAGGCTGAAGGTAAGGCTGAAGGTAAGGCTGAAGGTAAGGCTGAAGGTTTTGCTGATGGTAAAGCTGAAGGAGAAACTATTGGTTCATTGAATGTTTTAAAGGAGTTGGCTAGCGGTTCAGATTGTCGTTATACTGTTGAGGAGTTGTCTGAAAAATTTGGTTTTACTAAAGAACAGATTATTAACGGTAAATAAATGTGTTTGAGGTAAAATATTAATATTTTATCTCTTTTTTTATTTTTTAATCATCATTTTCTTATTTATGGAATTTTGGCTTGTTTTTTTGGATATAAAGAATTTTATTTTCAAGTAAATTTATATATAATATTAAATCCAAAAATTAATTCATAATATATTGGTGGTCAAATGAGAATACTATTAATTCATTCTGATTATTTAAATTATAATGTTAAAAAGAAAACACCAGTAGCCGAAGAAATCGAAGATGCCAAACATGACGGCTCTTTTGATGATTCTTTAGTTGTATTTACTGCTGTTGAAAAAGAAGACGAAGATAATCCTCAAGGAATTGTTAAAAACTTAGTTAAGGAAGTTTTAAAAACTAATGATCAAGTTAAAGCAGAAAACATTGTTTTATACCCATACGCTCATTTATCTTCTTCATTAAGCTCACCAAAAGTTGCTGTTGAAATTTTGAAAAATGCTGAAGAAGCTCTTTTGGCTGAAGATTTAAATGTTGTAAGAGTGCCTTTCGGTTGGTATAAGGCATTTGAAATTTCCTGTAAAGGTCACCCGTTAAGTGAGCTTTCAAGAACCATAACTGCTGATAGCGAAGAAGAAAAAATCGAAAGAAAACCTTCCAAATGGCAAATTCTTGAAGGAAATAAGATTACTGAAATTGAAGACTTTACTTTTGAAAATAAAGCATTCAAACAGCTTGTTGATTATGAATTGGGCCAAGGCGCATCTGATGAAGGAGAGCCTCCTCATGTCAAATTGATGAGGGAAAAAGAAATCTGTGATTACGAACCTGCATCCGATGTTGGAAATCTCCGCTGGTATCCGAAAGGAAAATTAATCAGAGATTTGTTGGATGATTATGTTTATGATTTGGTTGTTGATCGTGGAGCAATGCCTGTTGAAACTCCAATTTTCTATGATTTGGACAACCAGGCAATCTATGAGCATGCTTATAAGTTCGGTGAAAGACAGTACAGAACCGACACTAAAAAGAAATTAATGTTAAGATTCGCAGCTTGTTTCGGTGCATTCAGATTAATGAGTGATTCATTCTTAACCTGGAGAAACTTACCTGCTAAGATTTTTGAGCTGACACATTACAGTTTCAGATATGAGAAGAAAGGAGAAGTTGTAGGTCTTAAAAGATTAAGAGCATTTACCATGCCTGATTTCCACTCATTCTGTGCTGATGTTCCAGCATCATTAGATGAGTTTTCAGCACAAACTGACATGTGTTTAAAAACAGGCAATGACTTGAACTTGGACTTTGAAGTTATTTTCAGAGCAACCCAGGATTTCTTTGATGAAAATGAGGAATGGATGTATGAAATTGCATCTAAATTCAATAAGCCAATTCTTTTAGAAGTTTTACCTGAAAGACACCACTACTGGGTATGTAAAATCGACTTGGCTAATATTGATGCTTTAGGCCGTCCAATCGAAAACCCTACATTTCAGATTGATGTTTAAAGCGGTAAAAGATTTGACATTGAATACTTAGGTGAAGACGGTAATCAGCACAATCCTACAATCTTGCACTGTTCTCCAACAGGAAGTATTGAAAGGGTTTTATGTGCAATGCTTGAAAAAACAGCTATTGATTTAAATGAAAAAGCTCCAATGTTGCCAACATGGTTAAGTCCAATTCAGGCAAGAATCATTACAGTTGGAGACGCTCATGAAGAATTTGCTGAAGAAATCTATGAAAAAATCAACGCATCCAATATCCGTGTAGATATCGATGACCGTGACGAAAGTGTCGGTAAAAAAATCAGAAGCGCATCCAAAGTATGGATACCATACATATTTGTCATTGGAGATAATGAAGTAGAATCAGGTAAATTCCAGGTAACTGTTCGTGAAACCGGTGAAAAAGTTGATATGGATGTAGATGAATTGATTGCTGAAATTAAAGAAAAAACTAAAGGAATGCCTTTCAGAAAATTACCTTTACCAAAGGATATTTCAAAAAGGATAAACTTCCAATAATTATATTTACA
>JAFUBV010000035.1 GCA_017460025.1 Methanobrevibacter sp.
ATGACTGGTGAGGTAATGCAAATCAAATGCAGAATCCTCGATGGTAGAGATAAAGGAAGAATTTTAACAAGAAACATTATGGGTCCTGTAAGAGAAGGCGACATTTTAATGTTACTTGATACAATTAGAGAAGCTAAGGAAATTAAGACTCCTTAAGAAGGTGTAAGAACATGAGAACTTGTTCATTCTGTCATAAAGAAATAGAAGAAGGTACTGGAAAGATGTACGTCAAAAGAGACGGTTCAATTTATTTCTTTTGTAGCAGCAAATGTGAAAAGAATATGATTAAACTCGGAAGAGTTCCAAGAAAAGTTAAATGGGTTAAAGAATGATTCAAAAAAGTTTTGTTATGATGAAACCGGACGCTGTTCAAAGACGTCTTATGGGTAAGATTTTGTCTCGTTTTGAAGAAAAAGGTCTTCAAATTGTAGCTGTAAAATTAATGCAAATTGATGAAGAATTAGCAAAAACTCATTATGGAGAACATGCGGATAAACCATTTTTCCCAAGTTTAGTTGAATATATTACTTCTTCACCATCTCTCGCAATGGTTATTGAAGGAGAAGAAGCAATCACCA
The DNA here is from genome assembly GCA_017460025.1 of Methanobrevibacter sp. Taxonomy (GTDB): domain Archaea; phylum Methanobacteriota; class Methanobacteria; order Methanobacteriales; family Methanobacteriaceae; genus Methanocatella. The sequence continues at coordinate 579 of JAFUBV010000035.1, forward strand.
CCATCAGAAAATTAGTTGGTGCAACTAATCCTTTAGAAGCAGACCTTGGAACTATTAGAGGAGATTTCGCAATGGATACTGGAAGAAACATTATTCATGCTTCAGACTCTCCGGCTTCTGCAGAAAGAGAAATTGGTCTTTTCTTTAATGAAGATGAAATTTGTGATTATCAAATTGTTGATAACAATTTAATTTATGAATAGATTTGAAAATATTATTTAAAAAGATATTATGAAAATTAGATCCCCTATTGTATCAGTTTTAGGACATGTAGACCATGGAAAAACTACTTTGTTAGATTATATTAGAGGAAGTACTATTGCTGATAAGGAAGCAGGTGGTATTACTCAACATATTGGAGCTACTGAAATTCCAAACGATACTATAGATGAAATTTGTGGGAATTTCATTTCAGCATTAACTATTAAGGATTTAATTCCAGGTTTGTTTTTCATTGACACTCCTGGACATGCTGCTTTCACCAGTTTAAGAAAACGTGGAGGAGCGCTAGCTGATTTAGCTGTTTTAATTGTTGATATTAATGATGGATTTAAACCACAAACTTACGAGGCTTTAAACATTCTTAAAATGTATAAAACTCCATTCATTGTCGTAGCTAATAAAATTGACATGATCTTTGGTTGGGAAACACATGAAGGAGCTTCCTTTAAGGAATCTTTCAACGATCAGGCTCAAAGTGTAAAACAGGCTTTGGACACTAAGGTCTATGAGATTGTAGGTACGCTCCACAAGGAAGGTTTCCAATCCGAAAGATTTGACAGAGTCAGTGATTTCGCTTCACAGATTACCATTATTCCTATTAGTGCAAGGTCCGGTGAAGGAATTATTGAAGTTTTAGCTATGCTTTTAGGTCTTGCTCAGGAATACTTGACTGAGCAGCTTGAAATTAATGAAGATGCTCCGGCTAAAGGTACTGTTTTGGAAATCAAGGAAGAAACAGGACTTGGACTTACAGTTGACAGCATCATTTACGATGGTGTTTTAAGAACTAATGATGAAATAGCTTTAATGACATCAAACAATGATGTTTTAACTACAAAGATTAGATCTATTTTAAGACCTCTTCCATTGGAGGAAATGAGAGATTCCAAAAAGAAAGTCCAAAACTTCGATGAGGTTGTTGCGGCTGCAGGTATTAAGATAGCTGCCCCTAATTTGGATGATGTAATTTCCGGTTCTCCTTTAAGAGTCTTGAATGATGAGGAGGATGTGGAAGAAGAGCTTTTAAAAGAAATCGAAGACATTACTATCAATACCGATGATGAAGGTATTTTAGTAAAAGCAGATACTTTGGGTTCTCTTGAAGCTATTGTTCAGTTATTGAAAGAATTGGATATTCCTATTCGTGAAGCGGATATTGGAGATGTAAATCGCAGAGACATTATTAACTCTTCAATCGCTTTAAATGAAAATGAGGCACATGGTGCTATTATAGCATTCAATGTTGGTGTACTTCCAAATTCAGAAGATGATTTGAATAATTCTGGTATAAAGCTTTTCAAAGGAGATGTCATTTACCAGATTATTGAAGATTACGAAGAATGGATTAAACAGAAAGAGGAAGCTCGTAAGAAGGCATTTTATAATGCAATCATTAAGCCTGCAAAATTCATGTCACTTCCAAAATTGGTTTTCCGTCAAAGCAAACCTGCAATCATTGGTGTTGAAGCTTTAAGCGGAACTGTTAAACAGGGTCAAAAACTAATTAATAAAAATGGTGAAAGTGTTGGAATAATTGCTAGTATGGAAGATAAGGGTGAAACATTGCCTGATATTTCCAGAGGTCAAAGGGTTGCTATGGCTATTGATAATGCAATAGTCGGTAAGGATTTCGATGAAGGGGATGAATTATACATTGATATTCCTGAAAAACACTATAAGTTCATAGGAAGAGAATTCAAGGATAAGTTAACTGAAGATGAATTCGAGACCTTATATGAATTTGTTGAAATCAAACG
>JAFUBV010000396.1 GCA_017460025.1 Methanobrevibacter sp.
AGGACCATTATCCTACGAGGACTTATCTGAAGCAATTAATGTTCCAATCAAAGAACAAAATGTAAGCTTTGAAGACAATGTATTGAATGAAATATATGAATTGTCAAATGGAATTCCATATTACATGCAAATTTTAGCTTACAACTGTTTTGAAGAAATTAATGAAAACAATAATGTAACCATGACCGAATTTAAAAAAGCATCAATACATTCATTGAATATTTTAGCCCAACGGGAATTTAAAGTATTGTTTAGCAAATCCACAACTGAAGAGAGAAAAATATTATGTTTAATGGCTGAAAGTGATGAAACCATTTTATCTTATACATATATCAAGGAAAATGCTAATCTAAACTCAGAACCATCAGCATTATTAAAAAATCTGATTAATAAAAATATGATAATTAAACCGTCAAGAGGCAAATACAAATTAAAAAACAATCTTTTCAAATTATACTTGCAAAATTTACGAATAAATCAAAATACTGGATTGATTAATCATTATTAAAATTAGTAATCCTAAAATCACTAAAAAATAATGAAATAAAAAATATTCACTCCGGAAGAGGAATATTTTCCTTATCTACTTTGATTTCAACAACGAGAGGTCCTTTTAAATCCTTTTCGAGGAAGTATTCCAAATCAAAGAGTGTCGTTATCCTTACCGCATCGATTCCGTATGATGATGCAAGTTTTAAAAAGTCAGGATTTGCCAAATCAGTCTGATAGGCATCCATATCATAGAAATCCTCCTGCCATTGCCTGATGATACCATATTCGGAATTGTTGAGGATGAATACTATCACATCGAGATTGTTGTGCTTAAGCGTTGCAAGCTCCTGGAGGTTCATCTGAAAGTCCCCGTCACCGTTGATTACAATGATTTTTTCGCCTGTTGCTATAGCTGCCCCGATTCCTGCAGGAAGGCCGTAGCCCATTGGTGCTGTTGCTGCAGGGAATAAAAAATGGTTTGGCTTTTTGGCATCATAAAGCAGTGTTGTCCATGTGGTGTGTGAGCCTGCATCTGCAACGATTATATTGTCATCAAAGCATTCTAAAATCCTTTTTATGGCAGCCTGCGGTTTCATCTCATCGTCAACACCCTCGACAGTTATTTCATTGTCAATTTCCAGAAGTTCATCTATCCAGTCCACTTTTTTGAACTCCAGTGTCATTATTACCTCTTCAACATCACCCTGAATCTGGTATTTGCCCTTAAGTACATCCTTATTGATATTTACATGAATAAACTTGTCTTCATCGATTACGGGAAATGTCCTTTCGCTTGCAATAGATCCAAGTGCGATTACACAGTCAGACTCCTCAATCGCTTTTCTGGCTCTTGGAGTGGCTCTTATTCCAACAAGGCCCAAATTGATTGGATCGTCTTCAGGAATGATTCCTCTTGCATTATAAGTGGTCGTTACAGGAATATGATACATTTCAGCAAGCATTTTGATGTTTTCAGATTGAGGAATGGCGCCTGCACCCAAGACAAATAAAGGTTTTCGAGCTTTTAGAATCAATTCCTGTGCCGCTTCAAGTGAGGACATGTCGCTTTCACACAGATAGCACAGGTCAAAGTCCCGAAAGTCCTCGCTTTTAAGTACGTCCCCTGATAAGTTGATGTGAATTGGCCCTTTCGGATTGTTCTTAAGGCCGTATAATGCTGCCTTTAATGCATATATTGCTTCCGTACCGTTGAGAGGAGAGTAGTTCTCATGAGTTATGTTGGCAAAAACTTCCCTTAAAGGCAGTGACTGAAACATGTTCTTATCCCTTTTGTCCAAATCATTGTCGCCTGTCAGGATAAGCATAGGAATGTTATCCTTATAAGCTGCAGCGGTTGCCATGACCAGATTCAATGCACCTGGTGCTGCAGTTGCCATGCACACTCCAATAGTATCGGATGTTCTTGTAAATGCATCTGCCGCATGAGCCGCAGCCTGTTCATGTCTTGTAAGAACATGGGTGATGTCAGAATTCGCCAGTGCCTTATACATGGGCATTATCTGCTCGCCGGGAATTCCAAAAATATGTGTTATTCCGTTTTCTTCAAGGATTTCAACAAATCTTTCGGCAACATTCATTTCTCTTCCTCCTGATAGGAGCCGTCGTACTCACCAGAACCTTCAACATCAAACACTACAGCCTGGGCAATCCTGTCGCCGGACTTGATTTTGTATTCAAACTCGCCGTGATTGTAAATCATGAACATGAGCGTTCCGTAAAATCCAGGGTCTCCAACAGCGGTCTGAACTGATATGAATGACCTCAAAAGGGTTGACCTTGGAAGGTAAAGCATAGTGTATCCTTTTGGAATTTTAACTTTCCTTTTGATGCTTGCAAGATATGCAGTATGAGGCTTTAAGGTATAAACTGGACCTTCAAGCTCTTCCAATTCCGGCAGATTCTTTTCATTGTCAATCAGTGACCCTGCAGATGTTTGTCTATAAATCTTATCCAATTCCAAATCGATTCCGGAAGGCTGGACCAAATCAGCGAAATCCGGAAAAACCTTAACAAGTTCATTTTCACCAAGCATGAGAACATCTCCTTTCAAGTTAATTTTTATATAAGATATGTTAAATAATTAATTGGAGGATTGAAAAAATGCCTGTAATTACAATTGCCGGAAACGATGGAATTAGTGTTGAGAAAAAAAGAGAAATGGTTAAAAAGGTATCTGAGATAGTTGCTGAAGCATATGACTTGCCTGTAGATGCTATAACCGTTTTAGTACAAGCCTATCCAAAAGAAAGCATTGGAGTGGCTGGAGAACTGTTAAGTGATAAATAATCACTTAACACCATTAATTAACAATCACCATATCTGCGATGTGTGTTTTTTCATTTAAAGAGGATAAAAACCCGTTGTTTCAAACTTAATTTTTAACCATAATTTCAACATTTTATCTGCTAAAACAAATTTTTTATCAAAACTAAATTCAATTATGCCTTGATTTGAAAGAGAATCAATGAATCTTGTAATACTTGATTTAGAATAACTTAACTCATTATCTAGAGTGGATCTTGAAGCACCATCATTTTCCAGCAAATAAATTATAAAGTCCTTTTCTCCTTGACTTAATCTTCCCCAAATGTAAATCCACATCATTGCAATCTGATCTATATTTAATTGGAGAGTTTCTTTAATGATTTTTTCATCACAAACCATATTATTGGGTAAAACTGAGGATAAACTATTTATATACAAAGGTATTCCTCTAGTACATGCATAAAATCTTTTAAAACCTTCTTCAGTGAATTTAAGATTGTTTGATTTCTCATCAATGTATCTCTTTGTCTCATCAGATGTGAAAGGTTCTATGTTTATTTGTATTAATCTTCCGCCAAATGCACCTTCCTGACCATTAATCATATTTATTATATCTGATGTTTTAGAAACTGAACCTGTAAAAACATACCCCACATTAAATTGTTTTTGTGCATAACTTCTCATTAACCAAAAAAATGCATCGGGTTTTTCAAGGTTTTTAAGTAATTGAAATTCATCAATGACAATTATAAATCCATTTATTTCATCTGATGAATCAACTATTTTTTGAGGCAATTCCATCACAAATTTTGATAATTTATCATAATTGTCTGAAATTACTGGAATTGGAATATCAAGCACACTTGTGTTATCTGAAAAATCATAGTTTTTAAGTTCTAATTTTTTAATGTAGGAAGTAATTTTACTTATCCAATTATTGTAAGAGTTTTTATTTTGTGAAATTGTTTCATCAATTGAACTTAGAATCACTTTTAGAATTTTTTCTTCTGTCAAGTTTCCTTTTTGCCTTCCCATTATTTCTGATATATCTATGAATGCAGTTAGAATATCAGTATTTTGATCATTCAATACTTTTCTAAGTAAAAATGTTTTACCGACACCCCTATATCCAGTTATTAATAGTTGTGGAGGAATATCAAATTTAACAGTTGATAATTGAGTATTAATCATATTAATATCTTTTTTTCTGTTAAAAAAGTATTTATCGATATCTTTTGGCATCGAAACAGGCATTATCTTCATATAAAAACCTCCTTTTAACTAAATAAATATTTTATTTTAACATATTAATATGTTTTTTGTTATTGGACATGTTCCATGAAATCGAACAAACATCATTCAATAGAACAAATATAATAATTTTATCCAATTGGACATGTTCCATGAAATCGAACATGTTTAATAGAATAATTAAAATTAATTTAAGGCAATCCTATCCTTGAGTGATAAGTAAATTTATGGTGTGATTTCTCATCAAAGGCAAATCTGTGACAGCTAATTACACACAAACACTTTAGAGTATCAATGCGCTTTTTAATAGCTACGTAAGGATTGAAACCATAATGAGAAACACTGTTTTGATATTTCTCAAACATATTATCACCTTTTAAATTAGAAATATAGCTATATTTTGGTTGGATTATACTTTGTAAGAAAAAGTATTTTAAATTATTTGAAGTGCGACTGTGTGAAAATATTAATCATTTATATATGATTTTTAAAAAAAGAAAAGAATGGAGATTAAATCCCCATCATGAAGTTATGGTAATTTTATTTGCAATAACTGCATCAGCATAGCTGGAAGTGATTATATACTCTCCTGCCTGCAGGTTAATGTTGAGTTTCGCATCACCATTCGCATCAGTTGTACGGGTGTAGAACACCCCGTTGATATTGAAGGTAATGTTCTGGTTTGCATACGGATTACCCTGGCCGTCCACAAGATTTGCCGTGAACTGGGACTTGTCGCCGTAGGTCATGTTCAAATCATTTCCTGTAAGTGTAGGTAGTACACAAACATTGTTTCCTTCAGCACAGCCATCATAATAACTTGTTATGATATAATCACCAGGCATTAAGTTAATGTTCAATTTGGCGTGTCCGGTTTCATTGGTTGTCCTGTTGTAGAAGACTCCGTTGATGTTGAATGTGACAGTTTCACCTGCACCTGCATAAGTTCCGTCATCTGCAACTGCCCGAACGACAAACTGCGTGTCGTTTCTGAAGTATTTTGTCAAATCACTTGTTTGGAGCTTGGAAATGACCGTAATGTTGTTTGATTTCATCTCACCCGTAACCGGATTGGTTGCAGTTAGAATATATGATCCTTTTATGAGGTTTATGTTAAGCGTTGCCCAGCCGGACGCATTGGTAGTACGGTTATAAAATACACCATTTATATTAAATCTAACAGTAGTGTTTGTCAGATTGTTGCCGTTTCCGTCAAGGAATAATGCATTATATTGAGTGCCGTTTCTGAATACCTTAACAATATCTTTTGCATATATAGTGGATTTTACTATAACGTCAACAGTCTTTGAAATTTCATAATCGGGAACTTCAACACTTGCTGAGTAATTTCCTTCATTGAGGTTAATGGCAAGGGACGCTACACCATCACTATCAGTTGTCCTTGTATAGGTAACACCGTTGATTGTAATCTCAACGCTTAGATTAGAAAGTGCTTTACCGTTTTTGGTGACGTTAACTACAAGTCTTTCCGGACTGGAATAATACTTGACAAGATCAGAAACCGTGACCTCAACATCATTAACAGTTACAGCAACATTAGTTGAATTTTTAGCATAGATTTCATCATCACCAACACTTACAGTAATGACTGCAGTACCTTTGCCAACAGCAGTGACAACACCATTTTCATCTACAGTGGCAACAGAGCTATTGCTGGATGTATACTTAATATCAAGCAATATAGTATCAGGATGTTTGGTGGCATTGATTGCATATGTTTCACCAACATTTAAATCCAAAGTATCATTATCAACACTAACACTAGCATCATTCAACCTAACAGTAACATTAATAGTCTTATTTTGAGCAGCAGCATACTTATCATTACCCGCAAAGGAAACAGTGATAATTGCCTGACCTACACCATTAGCAATAACATTACCATCATCCTCAACGAGTACAAAATCCTCATTACTGGATTTGAAAGATACATTACCTGCATCAGCAGGAGTCAAATTAGCAACAATACCATGTTCATCACCAACAAATAAGTCTAATGAATCAGTGCCAACAGTGATTTCAGTAGGAATCTTATTTACTGTAACATTAACGGTAGTTGAATTTTCAGCATATATGCCGTCACCGCCAACCTTAACAAGAATAGAACCGGTTCCCTCTTTTAAAGCAGTGAGTTTACCGGTACCATCAATACTGTAAACACCAGAATCATCCGGAACAAAAGTAACATTCAAACCTTCCGGAGTAGTGGTAGCAACAATAGTAAATGTATCATCAATCAATAACTCTAAAGTCTTATTGATAACATCCACACTTGCATCAAGCCTAATGCTGACAAGGGCGTTATTGATAGTTACATTATCCAATCCAATATATGATGCATTGACATTATAGTCACCGGCATTATCAAAGCCATATACTGCCCACCATGTTCCGTTTCCTCCATAATTGGCACTGATTTCAGTACCATTTAAAACTAAAAATGATAATTCGCCATTTATGATTTCATTTGGAATGTTGGATTTTGCAGTGATATTTACTGTTTTATTGTTTGTTGTCTGGGATGTGACATTCACATTGAATTCAGTGTTGTTTGAGACTGTTTTTAGAGCTTCAGTGTAGTATGAATCCATATCATGGCGAACACCAATGAAATAATTTTCACCTGCACTTATGTCGAGAACAATGGTGCCGTTCTCATCAGTAACTTTAACCCCACTTAAAACTATTTCGTCATTAACAACTACTGCAACAGTGATATTCTGACCAGATTCCTTATTGGATCTGGCCGGAGTTATCGGTGAACTGCCTGTGTTTGCGATTCCATTTGCACTCCAATAGGTTACATTGGTAAAAGTAACTTCAGCATCATTTCTTGAATAGATTGCGTTTAGAAGGTTGTCATTACCTGTGAAAGTAATTGTAATGTTGTTTTCATTTATTATTACTTCCAAATCTTCTGATTTTGCCCTATTATTTAAAAATGTAGAATTGTCAATAGTTTTAAAAGCAGAAGTACTGAACAGATAAATTGCAGAACCTGCAGTTGCATTATTGCCTTCAAAATTACAGTCTGTTAAATTGCATGCGGTTTCAAAGTAAATGGCACCGCCACGGTTTACTGCAGAGTTATTGGTGAAATTACAAATTGCCACATTACCTTTATTATAGAAGTAAATCGCACCACCATTACCAGTGGAATAGTTTGCTTTGTTATGAGCAAAATTACAATTTGTCACATTACCAGCACGATCAAAGTAAACTGCACCTCCCCTTAAAGGAGCAGTGTTGGAATTGAAATCACAATTTTCAATACTGCCTGAATATATGAGAATTGCTCCACCGTTACCATTCGCATCACTTGCCCTGTTATCTGTGAAATTACAGTTTATTGCAATACTAGGACTGGAAGTGGATGTAAAATAAATAGCACCACCCTTTAAACGAGCAGTGTTATTATTAAAACTACAGTTTTCAACATAACCTGAATACTTAAAGCTATTGA
>JAFUBV010000397.1 GCA_017460025.1 Methanobrevibacter sp.
TAGGTGGAACTGGTGGTGGAATAGCTCACAATGAAAAGGAATTAATTGAAATTGCTAATCATGGATTGGATATGAGTTTCATCAATCAGGTTCTTATTGATGAATCAGTTCTCGGATGGAAAGAAATAGAATTTGAAGTAATGAGGGATAAGGACGATACCTGTATTATTGTATGTACAATGGAAAACATAGATCCTATGGGTATTCATACAGGAGACAGTGTTGTTGTCGCTCCAATTCAAAACTTATGTGATGAAACCATTCAAAAAATGCGTGATGCATCAATTAAAATCATAAGGGCATTAGGTATCCGTGGTGGTTGTAACATCCAATTCGCTTTAAACCCTGAAACAGATGAATATAAGGTAATTGAAGTAAACCCTCGTGTATCAAGAAGTAGTGCACTGGCATCCAAAGCTACAGGTTATCCTATTGCAAAGATCTCTTCCAAAGTGGCCTTGGGAATGACTTTGGATGAAATCAGAAATGACATTACCAAAGAAACACCTGCTTCCTTTGAACCTGCAATCGATTATGTGGTTGTTAAAATCCCAAGATGGCCATTCGACAAATTCAAAGGAATAAGTCGTGAAGTCGGAGTTCAGATGAAAGCGACCGGTGAAGTAATGGCTATTGGAAGAACCTTTGAAGAAGCGTTCCAAAAAGCACTCAGATCACTTGATATGGGCTTTGATGGCTTTGAATATGTTGAATACACTGAAGAAGATTTGGCTAATCCTACTGATATCATTTATTTCCAAATTTATTCAGCTATTAAGGATGGAATGGATTTGGATAAAATTCAAAAATTAACCAATATTGATAAATTCTTCTTATACAAAATCAGAAATATTGTAAACTTCGAAAATGAAGTCACTGCAGATAAATTAGATGATGAATCATACCTAAGAAAAGCAAAACAAATCGGATGCTCCAATAAAAGGTTAGCAGCATTATCCGGTCAGACTGAAGAATATATCAGAAATTTACTTTCAAGATATAATATAAAACAATCTTATAAGATGGTAGATACCTGTGCTGCTGAATTTGAAGCTAAAACTCCTTATTACTACAGCAGTTATGATATAGGAAATGAACTCACATCAACAACAAAGAAAAAAGTTGTTATTTTAGGTGCAGGTCCAATCAGAATAGGTCAGGGTATCGAATTTGATTACTGTTGTGTACATTCCTCATTAACTTTAAAAGAGGATGGAATTGAAACAATCCTAATCAACAACAACCCTGAAACCGTAAGTACAGATTATGACATTTCAGATAAATTGTTCTTTGAACCGATTACCTTTGAAGATGTAATGGGAGTAATCGATCAGGAAAAACCTGATGGGGTTATCGTTCAGTTCGGTGGTCAAACATCAATTAACTTGGCAGTACCCTTAGCAAATGCTGGAGTAAAAATCCTGGGAACTCCATATGAAAGTATTGACAGAGTAGAAGATAGAGAACTGTTCGCTGAACTTTTAGAAAAATTACATATTCATCAAGCTCCTTATGGAACAGCTAATTCCTTTGAGGAAGCTCGTGAAATTGCAGAAAAAATCACATTCCCTGTATTGGTACGTCCGTCATATGTTATTGGTGGAAGAGCTATGGAAATTGTTTATGATAACAATGAGCTTGAGGAATATATGAAAGAGGCAGTTAAGGTTTCACCGGAACACCCAATTCTTGTTGATAAATTCCTTGAAGATGCAATCGAATTGGATGTTGATATATTATGTGATGGTGAAGATGTATTCATTGCAGGAATTATGGAGCACATTGAAGAAGCAGGTGTTCACTCAGGAGACTCTGCATGTGTAATTCCTCCACAAACCATTCCGGCACATATCTTGGATACTATTCGTGAAAATTCAAGAAAATTAGCATTAGAACTTGATGTTAAAGGTTTAATGAACATTCAATATGCAGTAAAACTTGATGAGGAAATGGTCTATATCATTGAAGCAAACCCTCGTGCAAGTAGAACTGTTCCATTTGTAAGTAAAGCTATTGGTGTTCCTTTAGCTAAAGTAGCCACATGGATTATGAATGGTGCTAAACTCAAAGACTTCAATTTAACTAAAGAAATCAAGATTGATCATGTTGCAGTAAAAGAATCAGTATTCCCATTCTTGAAATTACCTGAATCTGATACTGTTTTAGGTCCTGAAATGAAATCCACTGGTGAAAGTATTGGTATAGATGAAAGCTTTGGAATGGCATTTTACAAATCACAACTTTCAGCGGGAATGGATTTACCTAAAGAAGGTAAAATATTCATCAGTGTAAAAGAGGACGATAAGAAAAAAATCCGACCTATTGCAGAAAAAGCAGCTACACTTGGATTTGAACTTGTCGCAACTTCAGGACCAGCTGATGCAACAGGCCTTGATACTGTTGAAAAAGTCAAAAAAGTATCTCAAGGTTCCCCTAATATTAGGGATTCAATCTTAAACAAAGAAATTGATTTGATTATCAACACCTCCGAAGGAAAACAGTCTGCTCAGGATGGTTATATCATTAGACGTTTAGCTATTGAGCTAGGTATTCCGTATGTTACTACATTGGCTGGTGCAAGAGCTGCTTTAAATGCTATTGAAGCGGTTCAAAATAATAAAATCAATGTAAAATCATTAAACGACTATGTTGGTGAAGAATAATTATTCTTCATTAATTTTCTATTTTTTTTAGTTTGAATATAAGTATTCTTTTATATTAATTCCGCATGAAGGACATTCTTCCTGGTTAATTTTTAATTTGCTTCTGCAGTTAGGGCAATAGTTAAGCTTTACTTCATATTCCTTATTCAGGTCAAGTTTTTTATTAATTTCAATTCTAAGCGTAATCTTGCTTTTAAGGGCATTTTCGTCCCAATCGTTTTCCATCAATATTTTTTTATAATAAAACGCTTCTGTCATTGACGCATAATATCCGAAAATATTTTCTCCTTTCTGAATATAAAATCCTCTTTTTTTGTGATCAAAAAGAATTTCCCCTTCACGTTCTTTTTTGTTGACTTTTATTCCTTTTATTCTTCCTTTTGATCTCTTTTCAGGAAATGGTGGTAAGGTCATATTTTCATACTTGTTTTCAAGGTCACATTCCACAAGCAAGTCATAGTCAAAATTACAGTAAAAAAGTGCATCTCTTTCATATAATGCATCGGATAATTTTTTAAACTCTCCATAATCCTTATTGTTATATTTAATACGGAATACGTCTCCGCTTTTAACAATATTTCTGTAAAAATATCTGATTTCCTGGGAGTTAATTTTAATCATCCTCATAAATTCGGTATGATTATAATATATAATTATTATCTAATAAATTTTTAATTGAAGATTTAAAAAAAGAAAAAAATAAGTTAAAAACTTATTTAATCGGTTATAGTGATTTTATTTGAAATGTAGCATCCATTATATTCTGAAGTTATGATATATTCGCCAGATATTAAATTAATATTTAATTTGGCTATACCATCACTATCTGTTGTACGGTTATACAGTACTCCATTAATATTATATGATACTGTGGCATTTGATAATGCTTTGCCTTCACCATCAACTAATTTTGCTTCGAATTGATTTTGTGTGCCGTATTTTTTGGTTAAATCATCAGCTGTCAGAATTGATTTTACTTTGATGTTGTTGGACACTTCACATCCTTTGTAATCTGCAGTGATGATATAATCTCCGGCTTGCAGATTGATATTGAGTTTTGCATGTCCTGTTTCGTTTGTTGTTCTGTTGTAAAGTACTCCGTTTATGTTGAATGTTACTGTTTCGTTTGCTTTTGCAGGGTTTCCTTCGCCGTCCAATACTTTTATCACGTATTGTGAGTTGTTTCTGTAGTATTTTTCTAAATCGTAATTTTCAACAATTGTCGGCAGTACTTTGACATTATTTGAAACTTCACACTTTTTAAAATTTGCAGTGATGACATATTCTCCGGGATTTAAATTAATGTTGAGTTTTGCGTGTCCTGTTTCGTTTGTTGTTCTGTTGTAAAGTACTCCGTTTATGTTGAATGTTACTGTTTCGTTTGCTTTTGCAGGGTTTCCTTCATCATCTAGGACTTTTATTATATATTGTGAGTTGTTTCTGTAGTATTTTTCCAAATCGTAATTTTCCACAATTCTTGGTAGGACTGTGATTGTATTGTTTTTGCTTTCTCCGGTTTTTGGATTGATTGATTGTATTGTGTAATTTCCTGGCTTAAGATTAATATCTATTCTGGCAACACCTTCTGAATCGGTTGTTCTTTTGTATTCTTTTCCATTTATTTTAAAAGTAATTTTTGTATCTTTTAAAGGAGAAATGGCATCTATAAATTTTGCTTCAAATTTAGATGAATTTTTTTCTATTTTTCTCAAATCTTCAGATATTATGCTACCAATATTACCTCCTTTAAATATGCAATTTATAATGGATATATTTTCACTATTGTTGGTTGAATAAATTTGAGATATGTAGTATAAACCTGATTTAATAAATGTTGAATTATTTATTAAAACATTATTGGACTCATTAATTAATAGATTAATCTTAATAGGGTTAGTAGAATTAAATAATGAATTAAA
>JAFUBV010000398.1 GCA_017460025.1 Methanobrevibacter sp.
TCTGAAATTAACTTTTCTACCAGATTTATGCATCCTTTGAACTAAGTTAACATCCATTACTTCTTCTTCTAAATCTGGAATTAAGGCATCAACTATTTCTAATTCCATAATTGGAAGACCTTTTTCAAAGATTTCATCGATATCAGTAATGGTTCCATCTTTAACTAATTGACCCATTTTAGTTTTAGGTTCCCATTCATCAATATTAAAACTCATAGTTATACCTCTGCCTCATCAATATTCTTAATAACTTCATCAAAGTTTTCAGGTAAATCTGTAGGTTCGAGACCTCTTTCTAAATACTTTGAGAATTTTTTAGCTTTTTCTTCATCATCTAAAGATTCAGCATAGTTTGCAACATGTTCTCCTCTAATACGTTCATCTTCAGGGAAAATGAAGTCACCGTGAGGTACTTCTAAACCTGCATCAACAGCACCTTTGAGAGCTGCAAATATTTTAGAACCTTTAATAGGAGATCTTAAACCGATGTCTAAAATTGCATATTCAATACCTTCAGCTAAAGCTCTTTTAGCACAGAGGTAACCGGTTAAATAAACACCAGTAATGTTACCAGGATTACCTAAGTATCCGAAGCTAGGTAATTGTTTACCAACTGCAGATGCTCTGGTGATATCTCCTTCAGGAGAGTAATCAATAACTTGAACAGTAGCTTGATTGTTAGATACTCTAACAACTAAACGAGATTTTTCGTAATCGATTAACTTAATTCTTGCACCGTAATCGGTTTTTCCTTCTCTTCTTCTTCTAAATGCTACTTTATAATTTGATCCTTGTGCCATGTTTACTCATCTCCTTTAATTAAATCATGGTCACGTGCGTAGTTTCTCATGTAAGATTTACTTCTGAAAGCTCCACCTTTTGCCATTTTGTATAATTTACGGTAAGTGGTAGCATCGATGACTTCTTCTTCACGCATTTCTTTAAGGTCTTTTCTTAAAGCTCTGATTGTAGTCATCCATTGTTTTTTCTTAGGAGTACGAGCTTTTTTAGCCCCTTTTCTACTACCTGCACCTTTTCTTTTTCCTTTTTGCTTTTGTTCTGCGATTTTTTTAGATCTGTAGCTACTAATACCTTTTTGAGGTTTTGCTTTAATAGCTCCATCATTGATTAACTGTTTAACTCCTTCTCTAGTAATCGCCATGGATACTTCTTCGATTCTTTCCGGATCAATCCATACACGATTAAGCCCTACTTTAAGGATACTTGCAGCTAATCTTTTTTGAGTTGTAAGATTCATGTATATAATCCTCCATATTCAGCATAGCTGATAAATTTAGATAAATTATCTAAACTCCCTTAATTTTTATTTTTTAATAGTTAAACCAATTCTATAAAAGCCCCTGAATTGACATAACCTATAAATATAATTCATGATTTTAAATATTTCTATTTAAAACTTTAATTCCTAACTCAGATGCTTTATCTAACATCAAGAGTTTTTTCCTTTTACCAATAGAAGCACTGATTCTTGCAGCATCAGTTTCTGGGTTTAAAGCTTCTAATTCTTTCATATTGTGAACAAGAACATCATTATAACCAGAAGGATGTAAATTCCTAATAGCTCTAGGGGTTCTGTAACCGATAGCAGGCATATCTGGTTTTCCTGCTTCATATCTTCTCATTTTACTAGTTTTACCTCTAGGGCGTCTCCATTTTATTCCAAGTTTTTTATAACGAGCATATTCTTGTCTTTTAAATCTTTTATTAGCCATTATAATCACCAATTATTCTTTGCTAGTTAAGTATATTCCGTCTTGGAATACTCTAGGATCTCTTCCTTTAATTTTAGTTGCTTGTTCTAAGTTAGCCATAGTTTGACCAACATGTTCCTTATTGATACCAGTAATTGTTACCTCATCACCTTTAACTGTTACTTTAGAATCTCCTACGAGTTTAGCAGTGCTGGGGTGTCTTTCCCCGAGGAAATTATCAATATTTACTGTATCTTTTTCAACTTTTACAGTCATTGGAAAGTGAGCAAATACAATTTTCATGTGATAAGTAAAACCATCAGTTACACCGATAATCATATTGTTGATGTGTGCTTTGGTGGTTCCGATCATTGCTTTATCTTTCTTTTTTGGGAATGCTGTGTGTAATACAACAACATCGTCTTCTTTATTAATACTTACATTAGGATAAGTAAATTTTCTGGAGTCTTCTCCATTAGGTCCTTTGACAGAGACCTCATTATTTTCAATTATAACTTCAACGCCTTCAGGGATTTCAATTTCTTCCCTTATAGCTGCAGCTACTACCATTATATCACCTAATACATGTAAGCCAACAAACGTCCGCCAATTCCTTTTTCCTTAGCCTCATAGTGAGTCATAATTCCTTGAGGAGTTGTAACGATTAAAATACCAAAGTTCTTTGCTGGCAAATATCTTTTTTCAAATTTCTCAAATTCATCTTTCTTTACAGCGTGACGAGGTTTGATAACACCACATTTGTTAATGTTACCAAGTAATTCTACTGTGAATTTTCCTGCTCTATTGTCATCGATGTATTCAAAGTTACCAATATAATTCTCTTTTTGCATTGTGCTTAAAACTTCTCCAATTAATTTGGATGCTGGAGAAATAACACAAGAATCATTTACTTGTAATTCGTTATTTCTAATATTAGTTAAAGCATCTGCAAGAGGATCCATAAGACTCATATCATAACACCTTAATTATATTTTTTAAATCCAATTTTAGGAGCGATTTCCCTAAAACATTGTCTGCACAAATTTAATCCATATCTGCTGATCATAGCAGAATGGTCTCCACAACGAGCACATTTTTTTGCTGCTTTTCCATATTTTCTTGGCAAACTAATCACCTATTCTTCTATTTCAGTTACATAATTAACATTAAAGTTCTCTTCCATAAATTTCATGGTTTCTTCTTTGGAAATTCTATGTTTTGCAGGAACTTTCTTTTGTTGGATTTTTCTTCTAGCTATTCTATAACCTGGTTTTTCAAAAGTAATGTTGATATTCATACCGAAAATACCAATATCAGGATTATATCTCATTCCAGGAATATCGATATGTTCTTTAATACCGAAAGAAAGGTTTCCTTGAGCATCAAATTGGGTAGGTTTAATATTTCTACCGATTCCTTCTAAAACCATGTTAATTGCTTTGTCAGCTTTTTCTCCACGTAAAGTTAATTTACATGCGATAGGTTGACGTTTTCTAATACCCCATTCTGGATTAGTTACTTTAGAGTAAGTTTTAACAGGGGTTTGATCAAACATCTCTTCTAAAAGAGTGATAGCACGGGATAATTTTTCACCTGCTTCTCCTACACCAATACTGACAGTAGCTTTTTCGATTTTAACTTCATTCATTGGGTTCATTTGTTAACCTCCAATAAAGAAATTGCTGGAGAATCTCCACCGATTACAAATGCGTAATCTTTTAAAGTTAAAAATTCATCTTTAGCACTATTTTCAATAATAATAGTATTTGGGTTGGATGATTTATTTTCAATAATTTCACTTACAGTACCTAATTCACCGGTGTGTTTACCACCAGTAACAAGAACAGTAGCACCGATTTCTAAAGGATAAACTTCACTGATTTCTTGTTCAGGTACTTTTAAATTAATTACATCACCAACAGCATAATCGTTTTCATCAATGATGACATTTTTACCATCATGTAAATTTAATTGAGTTTTACCGCCTTTGATGGTGGTTTTATTAACGATTTTGCTTAATTTTGAATCATTTTCTTCGATTGGGTGTAATTGTAATCTTCCTTTAGTATCTAAAAGAACTCTATAAATTTCTTCAGTTTTTGGAATTTCAATGATATCTTGGAAACCAACTGGGAATTTATAATCTTTAACTACTCTGCCATCTACTAAAACGTTACCTGAGTTAATAATCCTTTTAGCTTCTCTAGAATTATCAGCTAATTTTAAAATATCTCTGATAACTAAAGTTAATGGAATTGCATCAACAATAGCGTGAGAACCTGCGGAAGGTTTTACAGTCCAGGTATCTTCTTTAGGATGAATAGGCCAAGTTTTAGGTGCTTTATATCTTTTAAGATGTTTTCTAGATCCCATTTTAGCCATTTTAATTATCTCCTCTATTTTTAATTCTTCTTTCGTCTTTTGTATCAGCATCAATAATCATTAAGTTAGATGGATCAACTGGAAGGAAAACTGCAGTTCCGTCTGGTTTTGATAAAGTAACTTCTTCAATGGTTACTTTGTAAGAACTGTAATCAACACCGAGAACTTCTCCTTCATGTCCTTTAAAGTCTCCACGGAGAACTCTAACTTTATCCCCTGTTCTTAATGGTAAAGATCTTTTACCTAAATCTGCCCTTAAATCTTTACTTAAAGTAGCACTTAAATGTTTACCACGTGCATGAGCAGGAGCATTATAAAGAGCTTTTCTTTGTTTTCTTGGTTGTTTTGACATTTTTTCACCTATACTAAAATATTTGCTGCACTACCTACACTAGGACATCTGTCAGCTGCTTCTTTAGCTACAGGACCTCTGATTTCAGATCCTTTTAATATTCCTTCAGGAGTAATAATAACAGCAGCATTATCTTCAAATTTAACACGAAGACCATCAGCACGCCTATATTCCTTTTTTTGTCTAATAACTACTGCATTAACGACTTCTCTTCTCATGTCAGCAGTTCCTTTTTTAACAGAAGCAACAACTAAGTCTCCAACACCAGCAACGTCTAATCTTCTTCTTACCCCTTTAAATCCTTTAACGGAAATAATTTCGATTTCACGTGCACCAGTGTTATCAACACATTGGAGTCTTGCTCCAATTGGTAATGCTTTAGATACACTTGATGTTAATGGTTTCA
>JAFUBV010000399.1 GCA_017460025.1 Methanobrevibacter sp.
ACCCATTATCAAATGAAGGAAGAGAAATCATTAGAGATTACGGTGATTTAAATCAGCTTGAAAAGGAAGATGAATACCTTATTGAAGAGGTAATCCACACCACAAATCAGAAAATCTCAGATGACTCATTAATACCGAAATCATATAAGGATTTGGCATTTAAACGAATACAATGGGCAATTGAAAAGAAAAACAATAAGAATTTCAACCAGAATGAATTCGAATACCTTACAAATGATGCTATTTTTAAACAGGATGTTGTAATATTCCACACCCTCTGCCAGGCTATTGCAATACAGTTCAATTTAGGTTCAAGGGAAACAAGACTTTTCATTGAATCCCAGGGCATTCTGGTTCAGGAAAGATTAGCCAAACTGACCCCATCATCAAGAGAAGAAATAATTGACGAAATCCTTGATGAAATTAAGGTTGACGGATCAATCAAATGGAGCTCACTGAAAGAGGTAATAGCTAGCAAAAAATTAAAATTAAGCGAACTTCTCCTGCAAAATGGAGATTTGATACTTCAGCAGGATGAGTTTCTAGACAATTATGCAGATGAGTTTTCAGACAGAAGCCCTGACAGAATGTATAATATTCTTGTGGGTGACAGTGTGAAGGAACTAATCCTTTCCCGATTGATAATGCAGAAAACTGAAGAATATATTGCAAGAATCAAGGAAATGTCTTCAAGAGTTGAAATACATCCTGAAATCATTAAACTGTCTGAAGAACTGAAGGAATTCATTCCTGAAGAAATCAGCAAATACAACCAATACTACGCTGGAAGCGGCGGAATTTATGGAACCGTACAGGCAGGAAAGCTTAACCCTGATGCATTTCCACCATGCATACAAAATACAGTTAACGGTGTTTCATCAGGAGGACGTAACGATGCAATTGTGCTCCTTTTAACTTCATTTGCCTCATATGCACGTCTTTATCCAAGAATATTTGCATCAGATGAAAGTATTAAAGTCTCTGATGTTGATCCTGACCTAAGCATTACACAAAATGAAATTTTACCATTGATATTTGATGCTGCTGACAACTGTACACCACCATTATTTGAAGACCAGCCTCAGGAAAAAGTAAATATCATATCAAAACTAGGATTTGGAATGCACAGCGAAATTGACATCAACCACGAGGGCGAGACCACATGTTACACCCCAATGAGCTGTGAGAAAATAAAAATCCATTTGCCACAATTATGTAAGCCGGACGGTTCATGCAAAGGAATAAACAATCCTCTATCATGTTACGGACGCAAAAAGTTCCAGCTAGACAAACAGGCAAAAGAATAAGTTTAGATGCTTCTCTGGTTAAATTTAAATGGATTGTGGTTTTCATCAGTTTTATCATAATACTTATTTAAAATAGCTGATTCCCACATATTATAATTCAGCTGATCGTTTTGAGAAAATCTGTAAGCCAATATTCCAATATTGCGTGAATCCTCATCTATATCATTGTCCTGACAGAAAATGCTCACCATATCCGGTGCAAACTCAGACGGCTCATCCTCCATAAATTCCAGGAACTCTTCATATTCTGCTTTTGAGAACAGCTCTTCTGGTTCTATCGGATAATCGCTTGATTTTATCGTGTACAATTCAATATACATCATTGACTGTAAAGGCATCTGATTATGCTCTATTGACAGGCCCCTAACTTCACCAGTTTCCAAATCAAGTATGGTGTGACCTGTCTTTTGGGTTGGAAACCAATTGTCATATGCAGGCTTTACAATATCTTCAGGCGATAGGCCGGACAGTATCGTCTTTAAATGCTCAACGCCAATAACCTCAAATATTTCTTCCATAATAATATTTTAAAAAATAATATATAAATAGCATTGGAAAAGTATGTTCTTTTCTAAATCAGACACATACATTTAAACAGAAAACATTCATTTCTAACTAAAAAGCATTAAAAACTTTTTTTATAAATGATATCATTTTTTCATGGAAAATGATAAATAATATTAAAATTAAAAATAGAATTAATGTTTTTTGATGCATTTAAAGATAAAGACACTTTAGGTATTTTTTTATTTATTTTAGGAATAATTTATCTTTTATTTGTTACTTATATAGGAATCTCAATGTTTTCAATATGGTTTGATGAAACATTTTCTATGATGCTAGTCACATTGCCTTTTAGTCAGGCCATAGAAATCGCTTTGAATGACGTGCATCCTCCACTTTATTATATTATCCTGAAACTTTTTGTAAAGATCTTTTCATCTTTTATTCCGCTTGAAATCATATCCCGCTTGGTATCTACCATTCCAATGTATTTAATTGTCATATTATCTTATAAAAAAGTCAGAAAGATGTTTGATTGGTTAACAGCAGGATTATTCACATTATGTATAATAACAATGCCGCAGCTTATGCTTTATTCAGTTGAAATTAGAATGTACAGTTGGGGATTGTTTTTTATAACAGCCAGCTTTATTTATGCCTATGACATTTATAAAAATGGTTTTGATCTAAAAAATATGGGAATTTTAACATTTTTAACAATTTGTTCTGCATATACCCATTATTTTTCAGCAATAGCTTCATTTTCAATTTATTTATATTTATTAATATTTTTAATTAGAAATAGGCGAGAAGACTTAAAATACTTTTTCACATCAACAGCAATATCAATATTGGCCTATGTTCCATGGATATTCATTGTTTTCAACCAATATTCTTTAATTCAAAACAGGCTTTGGATTGATCCGATTTCTTTCAAAACAATCATATCATATGTTTACTATGTATTGTCTCCGGCAAACATTTTAGTGAGGGGAGATGAGATATTATCACCCACCATTCTGGGAACGATTTTTTTAATAATATTCATATTTTTAGTCTTTAAAGTTAAGGACAAATACTCCATTAATGGAATTTTGATATTGGTTAGTGTTGTACTCATTGGGGTTTTAATTTCAATAACAGTAAAACCGTTTTTCCATGCCAGATATATGATTCCTTCATTGGGATGCTTTTGGCTTGCTTTTTCAATATTACTTTCAAAGATATATGACAATAAAAAGTTATTTATCCCAATACTGATTTTCGTTCTAATAATAGGTGCTGTAGGATGTGTTTATTTCATCAATATAGAATCCCAGCTAGCTAGTGATACACAAAAGGAGTTTAGTGAAATAAATGATGTAATCGGGTCAGGAAATATAGTCGCTGTTGATAATGGAAATATGTATGTTGAATTACTTGGATATTACTCAAAAGACAATCATTATCTCTGTTGGATTGAAAACTTTTCCCAATCCCTTTATCAGGCATTAGATGACCCTGGCATTAAAGGAGAGATTGAAGCAGGTTCACATGTATTCTATATTGATTATGATCAGGAAAATATTGATGAACTGCAGAAATATAATTTAACACTGGAATTTAAAGGTGAATATACTGATTATTCCCTAGGCAATAATCCATTTAGAATTTATGAAATAATTCCATAATTCATACCACATTAACAGGTTATATGCTCATAATAGCCAATATTTTGATATTTTAAAAAATAATATATAAACAGTTTAAAAAATCACACTTCACGAATAATTATATACTTGTATAAAAATAATTCATATTATATTTTCTAAAGCTACCATGAAAGAGAGACGCCAATAC
>JAFUBV010000400.1 GCA_017460025.1 Methanobrevibacter sp.
CTTATTTTAAATATTAATTTTAATAATGTTATTTAAATAATTTTAATACATAGAATAATTATTCTTATTTTATAAATTATCAATTAAACATTAATTTTATGATAAATTTATATAATATTTTTATTAATAAGTATTACTAATGATATATTTAAAAATGAAAAAAATAATATTAATTTCTATTATATTGCTTTTAATTTCGATATCTTGCATATATGCAAATGAAAATAATACTGAAAATAATTAGGATACCAATCAAGAACCCAGCAACAAGAAATTTTATGTCAATGATATTTATGGTGGGTGTCATTATTTTTATGAAAATGGTACTACTGGTGAAGTTTGGTTTGAAGGAAAGGAAATTGATGATAAAATTCCTATATTGAATAAAAATCAGATTGATTATTATATTGAAAACGGTGAGTTCTCGTATGCATTGGCATATCTTAAATATAATCATGACCATGGAGGAAACTTAACATATGATAAAGTATATAATGCAGTGGTACATGGGGATTATGGAAAAACAAAAAATTGGATTTTTTATAATAATGGAACGGCAACTCGTAATATTACCATGCATTATAACAATGGAACTAATATAACTATTCCATATTCTACTACATACAAAACAGATATTAGAGGAACTGCAAAGTGGTGGGATATGACCGATATATTTGAAGATGGCCGCCCTGTAATTGTAGCATGGGGTGAATTATACCGTACTGTTCAGGGTTATTTCATGACAACTGAACCAGTAACTCTTCGTAATAATGCATTTGATAATGAAAATATAACTAATCATTCGATGACTACAATAAATAATGAAAGTAATCAAAATAGTTCTTTATCTGATCAAATTGCGAGCATAAATAATGTAAGTAATCAAAATACTTCTATATCAAATCAGACTATGGATAATTCATCTTCAATACAGTATGGGGAATACACAATTGTGGATATAATAAGAAATACTGGAAATCCATTAATTATATTATTAATTGTATGTTTGATTCCATTTGGAATTCAAAAAAAGAAAGATAATAAGAAGTAATTCATGCAACTTTTATAAATTTGTATCTTTTTTTTCAAAATTTTTATATCATCTCAAAATAATATTAATAATCATGAGAACTATTGAATGGGAAGATAGTAAATTAAAATTAATAGACCAGACTAAGCTTCCAGATGAATTAACTTATGTTTATTGTGAAAATTATCAAGAAGTCATTGTTGCAATCAGGGACATGATTGTTCGTGGCGCACCAGCTATTGGTGTAGCTGCAGGTTTCGGTATGGCTCTTGCCTATTTAAATGGTGATGATTTGGATAATGCTGCTGATGAAATCAAGGCCGCAAGGCCAACAGCTATTAACCTGTTCTGGGCAGTTGACAGGGTACTGAATAGTGATGATCCTTTAGAAGAAGCCTTGAAAATGTATCAGGAAGATATTGACACTAATATGGCTATTGGAAAATATGGTTCCGAGGTCATTGATGATGGAGATACCATATTAACTCACTGTAATGCAGGAGCGCTTGCATGTGTTGATTATGGTACTGCTTTGGGTGTTATCAGAGCAGCTTTTTATGACGGCAAAGACATTAATGTGATTTGTGATGAAACAAGGCCTCGTGGTCAGGGAGCCAGCCTAAGCGTTTGGGAAATGCAGCAGGAAAACATTCCTGTAAAACTGATTCCTGATGTTGCTTCAGGATTTTTGATGTCACAGGGCAAAATCGATAAGGTAGTCATCGGTGCGGACAGGATTGCAAAAGGTGGTGTTGTTAACAAAATAGGTTCATTCATGGTCGCAATGGCCGCAAAACAGCATAATGTGCCGTTCTATGTAGCAGCTCCATTATCCACTTTTGATTTTGAAGCATCCATATTTGATACTGTTATTGAGGAAAGGGATGGTGATGAAGTGAGATATTATGGTGGTGCCAGAATATGTCCTGAAGGCACGGAAGTGATAAATCCTGCTTTTGATATAACTCCAAAAGAATTCATTACTGGTATTATCACTGAAAATGGAATTATTGATCCGATTTAGGCGTAATTTATATTTACATCATATATTTGGGACTTTTATATTGTTAATTAAGGTGTGATTCTTAATTTTTTGCTTTTGTGCAAATTTAATTAGATTTAGTTATAAAAGTATGTCATTGAAATCAAATAAAATACTCATTCAAATCATATCATATCATTCAATATATTGAAGATATCTACTCTAAATGGGTAAATAATTTTTTTTTAAATTTTAAGAATAATTAATTACTCATTTGGTTTAGTCAATTTTTTTCAACGGAAATTTCTAAATAATACTGTTGAAGAGAGTTTTTATTTGAGTGTTTTACTCTATAATAATGCTGATTGTGCATATCGTGTATTTATATATTTTGTGTAATAAATTTATTACCAACAAAATAAGGAGAGTATTTTATGTTTTGTAAAAAATTTATTTTTGTTTTAATATTGCTTATTTTGTTTTTGTCTACATCTGCGGTTTATGCAAATGAAAATGACACGTTGCATGATTCGAAAGATTCGTGGGTTAATGATTTTATCATTGATGATGTTGATGATTCATCAATAATTAATCTTGATGATTCTGATAAATTTGTTAGTGATAATGATACTTTTTGTATATCCGATGAAAATGATGTTGGTTTAAGATCTAGTAGTAATTATATTATTTCAAATGATGTGGTAAAATATTATAAGAATGCTACTCAGTATCAAGCAACTTTTTTAAAAGTTGGTGGTGGATATTTATCTAATACTGTGGTTGTTATAAAAATATCTAATGTGAATTATCAAAGGACTACTGATTCATATGGTAAGATTACAGTAAATATCAATTTAAATCCTGGAGTATATTCAGTTATTGCTTTCCATCCTAATGGTGAACAACAATCTAATGTTATCACTGTGTTGTCTACGATTATTGGTGAGGATTTTAATAAATTTTCGTCTTCTAATCAGTATTATCATGTTCAAATTCTTGATGGTCAAGGCAATCCTAATGTAAATAAAGCTGTTTCTTTCAATATTAATGGTGTTTTTTTCAATAGTGTTACAGATTATGATGGTATAGCATATCTTAATGAGAATTTATCTCCAGATTCTTATATTGTTACTGCTATAGGGCCAGATGGATTAATGCATTCTAATACTTTGAATATATATCATAATAGAGTTTATAGTTATTCAAACATAAAACTGACTTTTATTTCTTATGTTGTTCTTCAAGGTACTAAATTTAATGTAAAACTAACTCAACAGAATTATTTGCCTTTGTCAAATGAAAATGTTATATTTTATATCAATGGTGTTTCTTATACACGAACTACTGATTCTAATGGTGTAGCTTCATTAAATATTAATTTAAATCCTGGAACTTACTCTACATCTGTGAGTTATGGATATTCTTCTGCTTCAATGAATTTAGTAGTTAAATCTAATTCGGGTATTGAAACAAAATTAACTCCTTTAAACAATGCTCTTTGGAAAGGAGATTCATTTGCAGTAAAACTAACTAGGTCAGATAATAATGCTGTTTTGTCTGGCCATCAAGTATTATTCAGAATTAATGGTGTATTATATTACAGGACAACGGATTCTTCTGGAATTGCTAGATTAAATATTAATTTAAATAATCCTGGCTCATATTCCATTGTTGTTAATTATGAAGGAACTAGTTCCGGAACAATTTATAAATCTTCATCCCGTTATCATGTTATATATCTTGGAAATAATAATTCTGATTTAACATATAACTACGGCACTTTCCCAGACATTATAGATAGAGCAACCTGGACGAATCCTAATCAATATTCAATTTCTAATAATCAACCAATTTCAGATGTTATTTGTGTTGATAATCAATATATTCAACAATTATCAACTATTTTAACTTCATATGATTGTCCTATTGAAAATGTTATTTCATTGAATACGTATGTTTCTTCAACCCAATATCAATATTATTTGGGATGTAATAAGACATCTGTTGAAACATTAACTTCATTTCTTGGAAATTGTGTGGATGAAACTAATTTATTTGTAGCATTAGCACGTTGTGCTAATTTCCCCTCCAGATATATTGATGCATATTCTAAAACTGGAGGTGATGGACATACATGGGGTCAAATATTAGTAGATAATTTATGGATTTGTGTTGATAACTCACGAACAACAACTAATTATGTTAAATCTTCAGAAGCATATCAATTAGGTAATAAAAACTACCTTTCACAGGACTTTAACATATATTTTTATGCTTACACTTTAAATAAGAATTTAAGTATGATGTATGGTTTTCAAGTACCAAATAATTTAAATAGTATTGATGTAAATTCATATGATTCTGATTTTAATTTGTTTTCAATCAATAATTCATATTTGCGATTGATTTATATGGATAAATATGATGATAAGGAGGTTTTAATTTGAAA
>JAFUBV010000401.1 GCA_017460025.1 Methanobrevibacter sp.
ATTAGTTTCATCTTCCTTTTTGAAGTAATAATAAGCCGGTCCTTCCAGCATCTGTCTTAAATCATAGAATGGTCTTGGATTGATTGCTTCTGGATGCATCAGTCCGTAATTTTGGAGGAGCTTAACGTTTTCTGTTTCGTATTTCTCCAGTTTTGATTTCTGGACTTTGGTTGCTACTGTCTTTTCCTTTTTGCCAAAAATCTTGGCTATCTGGGATGAATCAATTAAAATACTGGATTCAATTAACAGTAATGTTATTTCTTTTCCTTTGACTGTTATTGTTGTTGGATGTGAATTTTCAGTATCTAATATTAATTTCATTTTTATAGCCCCGGATATATAATATGGCGATTATTGCATATAAAAAATTTGAGCAGAAGAAATTAGTGAAGCTTGTGAAACTTCACTAATGTTTAGGAGATAAAATATGGTTCTATGCTCTGAATTTACCTTTGATGATTCTGTTAGGCGCATTCATTAACACACCCACTGAGGTAAGTATGAACAGCTTTGTATACATCGGCAATTCATCACGGATGTCCTTTCTCATGAATTCAATCAACGGATAGAAATCATATACGTCACCGTCTGGTCCTAAAGGAGCAACAGTTGTTCCGCTTATTCTTGAGTATAATAATTTCATTCCAGGATTTTGATAGTCCATACCAATGTAGGTTTTTTCAGCTATTTCAGATCCGCCGTCACAGACTGCTGTTCCTAAAAGATCAATATTGTCAACACCATAATATGATTTAATAGCTTCAACAGGTTCAACCTGTCTGTTCGCTGCAAACATGTCTGATTTTAATGTGGTCAATGACTTGTAATTGACTGCCATGCTGTTGAGGTTGCAGAAACTTCCAGCGGATTCCTTGAATTTTTCCTGGGCTTTTAAAATGGTAACTCCACTGTCATCCCCTGCAGTATAATTGTAAGTTGCCACTTTGGAGTTGTTTAAAATCATGTTAATAGCTGCCTGTTCAATACTTCTTCCGATAAGTATTCCAACGTCCTGAAGCATGTCGTGGACACTGATTAAGTTGGAATCAAGCATCTGTGCTGAGACATTTAGAACTCCTCCGATAGTGTCAATGGATACTGTGTCACTGACAGGTTTTCTTACGTTTAATTCCTGTAACGTAGCACCTGGGGCAATGTCTTTAGCTTCTCCCAATTGTCCCTTGTCAATTATCTCATCGATATTTACTCTTTGAGACATGTAAGTATAATATTGGGAGTTTTCCTCAATTTCCTGTTTTGGAATTAATCTTGTAAATTTCATCCATTTTGCTGAAGTGTCTGCAACAATCTGTGCCATCACTTCATCTTGAACTTTAGCATCATTTCCTTTAGTCAACATTAATATCACCTTATCGCCTGCATTTTCCTGTTAATGCAAGATGCGGTTTGTTTAATAAAACACCAACCTTGGATTGGATAAATAATTTTGTATACTGAGGTAGCTCATCGTAAATATCTTTTCTCATGATTTCAATGATTGGATAAAAGTCAGCGATGTTTTCATCACTTGTAATTGGTGCTACAGTTGTTCCTGAAGATTTGGAATACAATACTGTCAATGGTGCATTTCTGATATCGAATGCAATATAATCTTTTTCACCAAGCATTGATCCGCCGTCTGCATGGGTAGTTCCTAAAAAGTCAATGTTATCTACACCGTAGTAGGCTTGAATCTCCTCTATTGGCTGTACTGATTTGTTGGATATGTAAGCTAACTGTTTGATATAGCTTAATGTCCTGTAGGATTCAACCATTACTGTTAAATCTGCACCCGCACCGGAACTTCCTTTGAATGCTTCCTGTGCTTTGATAACAAACTGTCCAAAAGCTTCCATTGTATCTTCAGTTTGAGTTGTATTGTATTTTGGAACCTTTGCTGAGCTGACAATTGTATCATAGATATTATATTCAATTTTATTTGCAATAAGTGTTGCCACATCTGCTAATAAGTCTTCAAAAGAGATTCTGTCACTGTCAAAGACATCCTTGTTGACGTTTAGGACACCTCCGACTGTGTCAATACTGATAGTGTCAGTTACAGGTTTTCTTATGTTTAACTCTTGTAATGAAGCGCCAGGAGCCAAATCTTTTGCTTCACCGAGAAGACCACGTTTAATAGCTTCGTCAAGATTGATGTTTTGTCTGAAGTAAGTATAGTAATCAGAATTCTCTTTGATTTCCTGTT
This sequence comes from Methanobrevibacter sp., assembly GCA_017460025.1. Classification (GTDB taxonomy): domain Archaea; phylum Methanobacteriota; class Methanobacteria; order Methanobacteriales; family Methanobacteriaceae; genus Methanocatella. The sequence goes on from JAFUBV010000401.1 coordinate 2,207, forward strand.
TTGGAAAGAGTCTTGCAAGCCTTAATCTTTTAGCTGACTCATCAGTAATAGTTTGAGCTATTACCTCATTTTGCACTTTGGTATCATTTCCTTTTGTTATCATTTAATCCTCACCTATGTCATATGGTCTGAATACTTCAATGTAGTTGTAATCGTCTGAGCTGGCTACTGGATGCATTGCAATATATTCGCCGTCATCAGATTTTATAGCTCCAGTGCTTGTTAAAGCAATTCTATCTTTAACGTTAATGTTGGATAATCCACTAGCTAATTTTAATCTGAATAAATGGCCTAATACTAAGATTGCTGTTTTTCTTTTTCCTCCAGTCATTGTTATTGGATCGTTAACTGCAATGCCCAAGATGATTTCACCTTCCGCTGCAGTGTATTTTTTAACTGTTGGTTTTCCTATATCTGAGTTAGCTGATAATGTTACGGCATCATCAACTTTGATTTTGTCTCCTGCATATTCATAACCTGGAGTTTCACCAGTAGGGGTTGTTACGGTGGTTGCAGTGATTGTACCTTCGTCCAAAAGGAAAGTTGTGACTTCTTTTCTTTCTTCAAGTAAAACAATTGAATCTGGCATTATTTATGTCCTCCACTTATATCTTAATATTACTTAATTTATTATTTAATTTATTATTTATAATATATAAAGATTTATATATAATAGCTA
>JAFUBV010000402.1 GCA_017460025.1 Methanobrevibacter sp.
ATAGGTTAACTTAATGAAATTATATAATGAAAGTTATGTAATCGTTGAAAAGCCCGAAATAAGAATCGAGAAGTTCAATAAAGATTTTTATTTTGGATTTTACTGTACAATTATGGAAGAACGAACAATTCGTTGGGCCACCAGATTTGGAAATGGTTTTGTTAATGCATATGACTATAAACCAAATGATTCATTAAGAATTTTGAAATTTAATGAAATGACTGAAGAATGGTTAGATTTTATCATTGCTTGCAGAAGTGGCATTTCTCATAATTGGGATATAGTCGAAGGTCCTATGGCTGTATGATACAATTTATAATTACATTCAAGAATTTGAAGATGGTAAAATCTCAAGAGAAGCATTTTGGGCATTAGCAAAATTTAGATATCCTACCCATCAAATTTGCTTTAATACCGAAAAAGCTCTTGAAAGCATAACCTTTGTTGAAGCTAGGGAAATTGATGAATAAAAACAACAATTCATTATTTTATATCTGCAGTCTGATAGAATTTATTTCAAGAAAAACAAAAAATCACAGAAAAGATATTATTAACTATTTGGGAGAAGATTTGGAAAGAATTTATAATTATGAAGATGTTTTCCATTGCGAACCTATTGAAAAAGTTGCTGATGAATTTATAAGCAGAAACAATATCCCTAATGGAACATTCGATAACATTTCATTATGCAAATATACTATTCCAGATTATTGGAAATTGGAGAAGTCTTTGAAAGATTGATTGAAGACAATTATGAGGAAGAAGAAGTTTTCAAATGCATAATAGAAGTTTATTCTTCATAGTTTGCAGATAAAATATTAAATTTTAATTCAGACTTATATTACCAATCTAGAGAATATTTAGCTGAATGTTACAAAACCGGACAAATTATTATTTCCTGAACATACAAATTTCAACAATAACTTAATAAATGATTAAAATCATAATTAATATATTATACTTATACTGATTTTTACGGAGTGATAATGTGGATAAATATGAAGATTTATTAGAAAGAGCAATAGACCAATTACCTCCTGAAGTATTTGAACACAAAAGATTTAAAATTCCTAAAGCTTATTCAGATATCCAAGGTAATAGAACATTCATTAAAAACTTCAAAGAAGTGAGTGAAGGATTAAATAGAGATCCTCAACATTTATTGAAGTTCTTAATGAGAGAATTAGGTACTGCAGGTAATGTAGACGGTGCAAGAGCAATATTGCAAGGTAAATTTACCCATTACTTAATTAATGAAAGAATTGAAGATTATGTGGACAAATATGTAATTTGCCACGAATGTAATAGACCGGATACTAAAATTATAAGAGAAGGCAGAATATTCCTATTAAAATGTTCTGCATGTGGTGCAACAGCTCCGCTCAAACAATTATAATTTTTTATCTTTTTTACTTATTTTTTAAATGATTTTTATGTTTTGTATAGAATGTGGAAGCGAAGATAAACAGATGGTTGGAGAAATCTGTATCGATTGTTTTTTAAAAGAATTCGAAATGATTGAACTTCCTGAAAACATAATTGTAGAAATATGCAGTCATTGTAATAGCCGTTTAGAGGAAGGAAAATGGAGTGAATCATATCTTCCTGAAGAAGAAATCATATATCGTGCTCTTGAAAGAAATATAAAAATCAATGATTTGGTTGAAAACGAAGAAATTAACCTTGAAATCGATCAAATTAAAGGTACAATAGCTAATTGTTTTGTTGAAGTTGTTGGTGATGTTTATGGAGTTTCCATTGATGAAACACATGACACACAAGTGAGGATTCAAAAAACTGTTTGTCCAACATGCAGTAAGCTTCAGGCAGGATATTATGAGTCCGTTATTCAATTTAGAGCAGACACAAGAGAGATTAAAGCTGAAGAATATGAAAAGGCTGATGAAGTTGTTGCAAGAACATTGGATAAACAAGCAAAAGTAGATAAATTAGCTTATTGTCCGCAAATTGCTAAATTAAAAGAAGGATATGATTATTATATTGGATCTTTAAAGACAGGCCGAAAAGTTGCCGAAGCACTTAAAGAGGAATTTGGCGGAATCATTAAAGAATCACCAAGACTCATTAGTGAAGACAAATCAACCGGAAAAGGTCTTTACAGAATCTGGATTTCTGTTAGAATTCCTGAATTTGAAATACATGATATTGTTGAATATGAAGAAAAGATAATCCAAGTAACGGACATTGACAAAAATAGAGTTGTTGGAACAGATATTAAGACAAATAAGAAACATAACATTCCAATGAAAAGCTTGGAAAACATTAAACTTGTTAAAAAAGAATCAGAAATTGAAACTACAACAATCATATCAATGTCTCCAAAGATAATTCAAATTTTAGATCCAAGCGATTTTTCTGCAGTTGATTTGGAAATGCAGGATGAATTTAAAGATTACAATATTGGTGACGAAATCAAAATTATTAAAATTGATAACTACATTTACTTGATTAAATAAGTGATAAAATGAATATTGAAGAAAAAATTCAGTTAATTGAAGAAGGAACCTTAGAAGTTATAGACCGTGAAGAATTGAAAGAAGTGCTTGAAAAAGAACAGCCTATAGCTTATACAGGTTATGAACCTTCAGGTAAAATCCATTTAGGACATGCTGTAACTGTACAAAAACTCAAAACCCTACAGAAATTAGGCTTTAAAATTAAAATATTGCTAGCAGATTACCATGCATTCTTAAACGGAAAAGGAACAGTTGAAGAGATAGCAGAAACTGCTGAGTACAATAAAAAATGTTTCCAAGCATTAGGTCTTGATGAAACAACAGAATATGTTTATGGCTCATCATTCCAATTAGAACCTGATTATACTGATAAAGTTTATAAATTAGCTACTTTAACCACATTGAAAAGAGCTAGAAGAAGTATGGATCAAGTAAGCCGTGCAGATGATAATCCAAAAGTGGCTAGTGTAATTTATCCTATAATGCAAACTGTAGATATGGCTGCACTTGAAGTCGACATTGCATTAGGAGGGATGGAACAGAGAAAAATCCAGATGTTAGCTCGTGAAAACTTAGAAAAAATTGGTGAAAATGTTCCTGTCTGTATCCATACCCCATTATTGCATGGTCTCGACGGTGATGCAAAGATGTCTTCAAGCAAAGGAAATTATATTGCAGTAGATGACTCTGTAGAAGTAATTACAAAAAAAATCAATAAAAGCTACTGCCCACAAGGAGAAATTGAAGGCAATCCTATGATTGAAATTGCAGAAACCTTTGTATACCCAAATCAAGATACTTTACTTATTAAAAGACCTGAAAAATTCGGAGGAGACATTGAATTGACTCATGACGAATTACTTAAGGAATTTGGTGAAGGAAACTTACACCCAATGGATTTGAAAAATGGAATTAAAGATTTCTTAATTGAATTCTTTGCTCCTGTTAGAGAATATATGGAGGAAAATTAAATGGTCGAAGAAAAAGAAGAGTTCGAAATGGGTTTACCGAATGGTGTTGGAGAACAGATGCTTGCTCATGCATTCGAAAAGTTTGACATTAAATTGGAACAAACTGAATTCGGTCCAAAAATTATTGGAGAATACGATGAGCTTGTTAAAGTTAAAGAATTTTTAGCAAATGCTATTGCTGAAAGATTAAAAGAATTAGAAGGATAATTAATCCTTCATTACTATTTTTACATGATGCAATCCTTGCATAATCCTACATGAGGTGCTACTGCCTTTTTAATATCGGAGGATACTTTATTAATCCCATTATTAGCATTAATTACTTCACAATTAAAGTCTTTTATGATTTCCAAATAATTGGATTTTACTTTAGTTAGAAATTCCTCATTTTCAAAAGTATCTTCACCAGAGGCTCTTGCAACAGATGTTTTAACATCCAAGTCAAGTAAAAGCAATAAATCCGGTTTTTTAGCATATTTATTTAATACGCCAATCCAATCGGCAGGTTCCTGATATGCAAGAGATGAAATGAATGATCTGTCAGATATTATAACTTTTTTTTCATCAGTCAATTTGTCCATTATAAGCATCCTGTCTGCTGCAAAAAGCAAACCCAATGTCTTTTGAACCCTGTCAGTTGTGGCATCAGGCCTTTGCAATATCTTCCTAATTAATTTTCCGACTTCAGAGTCTGTTGGTTCAACTAAAGTCTCAACTTCCAGACCATTGGCTTCTAACCACTCTTTTAACATTTGAATTTGAGTGGATTTTCCTGCACCGTCAATTCCTTCAAAAACTATATACATAAAAATAATTTTAGTTTAGATAATATTTAAACTATCTGAAAACGACATTTTTGCAAATAAAATAAATAATACGAAAAACATAATTTAAATTACTATAAAATTATCAAGGTGTAACAAATAATGCATTTACAGGAATTATTGGCTCCAGCAGGTTCTTATGATGTGCTTGTCATTGCAGTTAATGCAGGTGCTGATGCAGTTTATATTGCAGGACAAAATTATGGTGCCAGAGCTTTTGCTAAAAATTTTACAATGGAAGAAATAGAAAAAGCGGTAAATTATGCTCATTTAAATAACGCTAAAGTCCATGTTACAGTCAATACACTGATCAATAACTTTGAGATTATTAATGTCCTGGATTACTTATTCCAACTATATCAAATTGGTGTTGATGCAGTTATTGTTCAGGATTTTGGAATTATACAGCTATTAAAGAAATTGATGCCTGATTTGGAAGTTCATGCATCCACACAAATGGCTTTAAGCAATTATACTGCAATAAAATGGGCTTATGAGAATAATATCAAAAGAGTTGTCCTTCCAAGGGAAAAGTCAATTGAAGAAATAGAAATGATTCACGCCCAGCTTGAAAAAGACGAAGATGACCTTGAAATGGAAGTATTCGGCCACGGTGCATTGTGCTATTGTGTTTCAGGAAACTGTTATATGTCATCATATAACAGCGGAAGAAGCGGGAACAGAGGAGCTTGCGCACAGCCATGCAGAAGAGAATACCGTTTGAAATACAGAGGATATAATGTAGGAAACGGATTTCTGTTATCAACACATGACCTTGCAACATACAATAATTTGGATGCAATTTCAAAAGCAGGAGTTACTTCCCTGAAACTGGAAGGAAGAATGAAATCCGGAGATTATATCGGAACAATCGTCAACAGCTACAGGAATATAATTGATGGAAATCCCGGTGACTGGCAAAAAGATTTACACCTTGTTTTTAACAGAAGATTCACCAACGGATACATCATGAACGACAAGCCAGGCCAAGTAATGGGAAGAGGCAGTTCCGGTCATGAGGGGCTTTATATTGGAGACATAACAAATATTGACGGGACTAAAGTAACAATTGAAATAAAAAACAAGGAAATTCCAGTTATTTTAGAAAAAGGCGATGGAATAGCATTTAAGTACAACGGCAAAATCAAAGGAATCTATCTTGAAAACATCATCAAACAGGATGAAAACGAAATCATCATTGATACAACACGTCTTGTCAA
>JAFUBV010000403.1 GCA_017460025.1 Methanobrevibacter sp.
CAGAGTAAGTGAACATTTAGGATGGTTACCATCAGAGGTAATCAAGAAAAAATTTAATCCTGACATCAAATTTCTAATTTTCAAATACAGTCAACAATTAAGACAAGAAATTAAACAAAGTGAAGAATTGGCTGAAAAAACTAAGGATGTATAAATAATGGTTTCATATGAAGATATTTTACTCAGGATAAGAGGAGAGGATAAATCCGGAAGTGCATTTAACAGTGCTCAACAAAGAGCAGGGGCATTAAAAACTGCAGTAGGTGGAGCAGTAACTGCAATGTCTGCTTCCATGTTATCATATGCAAAATCTGCAGTTGACTCTGCTATGACTGCCGAGCAGGAATGGAATAAATTTGGAAATGCAGTTAATAATACTGGTGGAAACTGGGATAAACAATCTGATGAAATCAAAGGTTGGGTTAAAGAATACAGTAATCAAATGGGTAGAAGTGTTGCAGATACAAGGTCAGCAATGACTACCTACATGAGCATGGGCATGTCTCTCAAAGACTCCCAAGATGCCATGCAAGCTACCAGTAACTATGCTGCCCAAATGGGTATGAGTCAAGAACAAGCTGCAGGTCAATTACAAAAAGCATTCATGGGTAGTGGGAGAGCATTAAAAGCTTTAGGTTTAGACATAGCCGATTATAAAGATGAAACTACTGGTGCAATTGACCGACAAAAATTATTACACGACGTACTTGAACGTACTGGAGGTGCAGCAGATAAATATGCTGATTCAAGTGCTGCTAAATTCCAAAGATTAAACAATGTTCTTGCCAGTATGAAAACAGATTTTGGTGCAGCATTAATGGATGCTATACAACCTTTGATTCCTGTTGTTCAAGGATTTTTAAATGCAATTAATGGTTTACCTGGACCAGTTAAAAGTGTAGGTTTTGCAGCCATAGCTTTAGGTGCAGGTTTAGGAGTTATTGCAGGACCTTTAACATCAGTCATTGGATTAATGCAAATGATGGGCGTATCATTACCTGCAATTACTGGTTTGTTAGGTGTGCAAAGTGCGGAAACTGCAGCGTTAACCGCTGAAGAACTTGCATTAGCAGCAGCTCAAGCCGGACTAACTGCCGAAGAAATTGGTGCAGCCGCAGCACATGCAGGTAATGTTGGAATATTGGCTGCTGAAGGTGCAGCTGCAACAGGTGCAAGTACTGGATTTTGGGCTATGGCTGCCGCAGAATTAGCAGCATTATGGCCAATACTTTTAATCGCCGCAGCAGTAGCAGCAGTCATCATAGCATTAGAACAAATCGGAGAAGCATTAGGTTGGTGGACAGATTTCAGCACAATGGTTGATGCAATAAGAGCAGGTGTTGAAAGATTATGGAATGCATTCATCAACAGTCCTCAAGTTCAAGGTGTACTTGCAGGTATTCAAAACGCTTTCCAAACATTAATGTCAGTTTTACAACCAGTATTTGACTGGTTAACATCTGCATGGAATAACCTATTCAGTAGTGAAGGTGCAGGAAGTGGTGGGCCTGATGTTGTAGGTCAAATTATTTCATTATTTGGTCAATTAGGAAATATTGCAAGTCAAGCATTTATGGTAATCCAACAAGGATTCCAAGTTGTATCTAATATTGCAACACCATTTTGGACTAACTTATCTCAAATTGTTGGAATATTTTCACAGTTGGCAAGTGGATCTATCTCATGGCAATCTGCATTCATGCAAGCCATCAATGTAATATGGGGTGCTTTCACTGGATTCTATGGTAGGATTGGACAATTGGTTTTACAATTGGGTCAGAGAATTTTGAATGGTATTGTTGGTGCTTTGAGGCCTATTCCTCAACGTATTTGGCAGATATTCCTTCAAGTTGCATTAAGAATATTACTCTTTGGTGCGATTGCTGCGGTTAGGGCAAGAGCTGCAGGGTTAAGAATATTGAATGGTATTGTTAATTATATCAGACAATTGCCTGGAAGAGTTGGGGCATACATGATGCAAGTTCCAGGAAGAATTGCAGCTGCCGCAGGTGCAGCAGTATCAGCTGCTATTAGCCTTGCAACTCAAGTAGTTCAAGCGGTTGTTAGTGGTGTGACTGGAGTAGCCGATGCAGTATATAATGAATTTATTCAAATAGGTTCTAAAATTAATTCTGCGGTAAGTAGTGCGGTATCTGCAGCTACAAGCTTTGGTAGTCAGATTAAAGATGCAGTATTAGGTGCTTTGAGTATTGCTTCACCAGGTATTATTCAACGTAAGATTGCTATTGAGTTCCAAGATATACCTGGAAGAATTGGTGAATCTACTGATTCAGTTTATTCAGCTGCAAGTAATTATGCAGGAAATATTATAAGAGGTTTCAATGCTCCAAGAATGCCTTTAACTACTGTAAGGCAGAATGCTGATTATAATCCAAGTAGTAATGCTGGTGCTAGGAATGTTACTATTGTTCATGTTCATGAGAATGCTGTTCCTATTGATGCAAGGAATATGACTAAGCAGGAAGCTCAAGGTGTTGTTACTTTGGCGTTTGAATCTATTGGTAAAAATAATCCTAATGGAACTGGTGGTGCTTAAAATTGTCAATGTATGATAATATTCCTACTGAAGGATGTACATTAGAGATAATGGGTTATCCTTTTTTTATTGAAAGTATTAGTGTTAATGAGGCTTTTCGTAGAAGAGAGTATAATTTTAATAATATTGTGGGTGGAACTCAAAAGGTTAATGCAGGGGCTTATGTAGGGTTGGATTTCAGTATCACTACTCATGTGAAAGTTCCTGTTGACCGCCCTGATGTTCATAATACTGTTTTTCAAGAGATGATGGCTAAACCTGTTGAGGTTGTTTCACCTGAGTTAGGTGGTCGTTTTAATGCGATTGTTGTTATCAAACCCGAGCAGGAAAAGTTCGGTTGGTTAAAATTAACTATCAATATTAAGGAAGTTCCTGATTCTAAGAGTAGTAGTCCTGGTGAGGAGTTTACTGTTCCTGCTGCTAAGAAAGTTGAAGTTAAGAAATCTGATAAGAAAAATGATAAAAGTACGGATAAGGATTCTAAGAAGAAGACTAGTAAAACTAAATCTAAGAAGAAAACTGTCACTAAAAAATCCAAATCCAAATCTAAATCTAAATCTAAATCTAAGTAGGTGGACATTTTGAGTGTTAAATTACAAATGCTTTCCAAAGCAGGATTAGAGGTATACACTACCGAACCTGTTGAAGTTCAAACAAAAGAAGAAAACACTAAAAAAGACACTAACGATTCTGAAGACAGTGAGGATTCTAAAGATAAAACTGAAGAAACCACTACGGAAGATGAAACCTCACTTGATTCATCAACTAACTTCATTCTCCAAAATGGAGCTACAAAACAAATAGATTACATTGGCGAATTATTCAGTGACAGTTTTGAAATGGATTATACTGATATCAGCAGTAATTCAAGTGTAAGTGTTCCAATTGAATATATGAAACACTTCTTCAAAGGGAAGAAAATGGCTTTGAAAAAAGCATGGCAAACCGGACCTTTGGAATGGGAGAAAATGAACACTGCCGTATTAGGATTCTGCACTGAATTAACTTGGAACAATGACCATATCGACGTGAAAATATCAGGTATGGATAAACTAATGGAGCAATCCGCTACATTTGAATTCACACAAACTAAACGTTCTGAAATTGTTACACAAATCATTGAAAAAGCAGGATTAAAAGCTAAGGTTGATGTTACTGGATTGGTGGATGATGTAATTGATTTCAAAACATCTTCATCTTCAAGTAGTACCGATAGTGGCAGTAGTGATCTACCTGGAATTGGTAACAAAACCATTGATGATCTTGTCAAAGAAATTGTTGGCAGTGAATCAGATGAGTTAGCTAAAGCTAAAAAAATCCATGAATGGTTAAGGAAAAATGTTATTTATTCTTTTTATGAATGCACCAGGTATAGTACACCGGAATCTTGTTTGAAGAATAAATCACATTTGAATTGTGCAGACACTGCAAGATTAACAACTGCTATGATGAAATCTGCAGGTTTAACCGCTTATGTTGTACATGGACCTTATCACTTTTGGACTATGATTGAGATAGGTGGTAAAAAATATGCTAGTGACCAAACTGGAAGAGAATCCGCGGGTATGAGTGGTTCAGCTTTCAATACTGTTTGGTGGCAAGGCAGAGGAAGAAGCAGTGCAATTCCACCTTACAGTAAGAATGGTGATAACCCATCATGTTAAAAATTGAGGGAGGTTTGAATTGATATGGCTAGTTATTATGTTTGCAGTGACAACATCGATGGTAAAGAGAATAGTCGAATTAATGCTGTAGTTAAAGCATTAGAAAAAAATGGACACTCTGCTACAAATGGTGGTGTAGGTCCTAATACTGTTCAATCACATGGATTAGGTAATGGGTCTAAAGGCCAAATTGGGGTGTTTATTGTTGGGGGTTCTGATGCAGGAATGTATGTGGATTTCAGAGATGGTTTGAAAAGAGGATATTACCATTATAAGCAGATGATAGTTATTTTTGCAAGTGAAACCGCAACTACGGATAAATGGATTACCTGTAACGGTTTAGCGAATACTCCTTTGGTTCGTGCATGGGATGATAATTATAGTGGTTCTAGTATTGAATCTGTAGGTAAATCTGCAAAAACATATTTTGATGCAAATAAGGAATATATTTCTTATGCCTGTGGAAAGAAAGGTTGTTCCTTTGAAGATGTTATACAAAATTTCTTGAGCGGTAATACTAGTGGCGGAAGTTCTGATTCTAAATCCGGAACATCTACCGCTTCAACTA
>JAFUBV010000404.1 GCA_017460025.1 Methanobrevibacter sp.
TTAATAATACCGTAACCAATTAATCTCCAACGTGCACCAACACGACGGGATAACGCTACTCTATCACCAGGACTAGCACATACAGGCAATTTAAGAGTAACATCAACAACATCCTTTTTGGTTGATGTGACAACACCAATTGTAGTTGTAGTACCACAATTAATCATTAAAGGTTCTTTGAGTTTAATTGGAGCAACATCACGTTCTTCTTTGGTACCTACTACCCTGTCAAGCAAATGGGATTCCATAGTAAATGAATCAAGAACATCAGGTAAAGTTCCCACTTCACCAGCTACAGAACCAGATAAAGAATCTGATTTAGTTAAAGATGGGTCTAATTTGGTTGCAATACCGACAAGTCCTCCAGGACCAATCTCTTCAACCTGCTTGCCGTTAGCTTCAAGACCAATAATCTCTGAAGTCAAGTATATTCTTTGATTATTGTTATTAATACCCGGTCTGATTTCAATGTCATCACCAAGTCTTAATTTACCCTGAACTAAAGTACCACCAATAACTCCTCCTTTGATTTTGTCAGCACCAGAACCTGGCTTGTTAATATCAAAGGATCTTGCAACATGCATTAAAGCGCTGCCATCCAACTTCCTTTCAGGAGGTTCGATATTTTTAAGCATTGCTTCAATTAAGATATCCATGTTTGCTCCCTGTTGAGCAGAAACTGGTATTATTAAAGCGTCTTCAGCACAAGTACCTTTAACAAACTCCTTAATTTCATTGTAACTTTCAATAGCTCTTTCTTTTGAAACAATATCAATTTTATTTTGAACTACAATAACATCCTTAACACCGATAACATCAAGTGCCATTAAATGTTCTTTAGTTTGTGGTTGTGGACAATGTTCATTTGCAGCAATCACTAAAACTGCTCCATCCATTATAGCAGCACCGGATAACATAGTTGCCATTAAAGTTTCGTGACCTGGAGCATCAACAAAAGAAACCTTTCTGATGAGTTCAGTTTCACTGCCACAGATTTCACAGACATCGGAAGTGGTGTAGCATTCAGGTTCCCCGCATTTAGGACATTTCTTGAATTCAATGTCTGCGTAACCTAAACGAATTGAAATACCTCTTTTAGTTTCCTCACTGTGAGTATCTGTCCATACCCCTGATAATGCTTTGGTAAGAGTAGTCTTACCGTGGTCTACGTGACCAACTAAACCTATGTTAACATCTGACTGTACATTCACAGATAACCACCTTTTTTAATAATTTTATTCAACATAAAAGTAAAATAAAGAAAAATAGTAGAACTATTCTTCCTCTTCTTCACCAGCACCAAGAATTTCAGCTATTGGTTTTGATCCTTCATTAACAACAACACTGTTAATTTGTACTATATCATCAGCAATGGTGTTACCTCTTACAGTTTTTCTTCTTTTTACACCATCAGCTTTAGGGTGATAACCAATACCACCGGTTAATCAACTTTTGATTCTTCTAGTACCAGGAACATCTTTTTTCATGGTAAAACCATTTTTATCACTGCCTCCAGTGATTTTTAAGGTATAACCATCTAAACCAACGATTCCACCGTCAAATTCATCACCGATAACTAAACCGTTTAAAGCTTTAGCTTCATCGACTTCAATTTGATAAGTATCTGCTTTATTAGAAACAACTACTTTGAATGCCATGGTATTCCTCCTTATTTTTTATTTATCATCATAATCATTATTCAAA
>JAFUBV010000405.1 GCA_017460025.1 Methanobrevibacter sp.
AAAACATTTATATATTAAAAATAACTATTGTTATATTATGTCGTATAACATATGACATATTTTTAAAAAAATTTTAATTAAGGTGAAATTTAATGAGTAACGAAAAGAATTATAAATTAGCGACTTTAGGCGTTCGTGCTGGTCAAGAACCAGATCCGGCGACTGGAGCTCAAGCTGTACCTATTTATCAGACGACTTCATATGTATTTAAAGATTCAGACGAAGCTGCAAGAAGATTCGCCCTTCAAGAGTTTGGTCAAATTTATTCCAGACTTACAAACCCAACTAATGATGTATTTGAAGCTAGAATTGCTGCTATCGAAGGTGGACATTCCGGTTTAGCAACATCAAGTGGTCTTGCTGCTATCTCATACGCAATCTTAAATATTACTCAACCTGGAGATAACATAGTGTCAGCTGATAATCTTTATGGTGGAACATATCAATTATTTGATTACACATTCAAAGATTTAGCAAGAGAAGTAAAATTTGTCGATTCACAAGATTTACAAGCATTTGAAGATGCAATTGATGAAAAAACTAAAGCAATATATTGTGAATCAATTGGAAACCCTAAATTAGATGTTCCTGACTTTGAAGCATTAGCAGAAATTGCACATAGCCATGACATTCCATTAATTGTCGACAATACTGTCGGTGTAGGTTTAGTACAACCTTTAGCTCATGGTGCTGATGTTATTGCAGCATCCGCAACAAAATATGTTGGCGGACACGGAACAGCTATTGGAGGATATATTGTAGATTCTGGTAAATTCAATTGGGGTAATGGTAAATTCCCTAATTTCACTGAAGCAGATCCAAGTTATCATGGATTAGTATTCTGGGATGCATTCGGTGACGTACCTGAACTCGGAAACTTAGCTTTTACTGTAAGAGCAAGAGCAAGATTATTAAGGGATTTAGGAGCTACTCTCGCACCTGTACACAGCTTCCTTTTCTTACAAGGTCTTGAAAGTTTGGATGTACGTGTAAAAAGACATTCTGAAAATGCTTTAAAAGTAGCAAAATTCTTAGAATCCCATCCAAAAGTTAAATGGGTAAACTATCCTGGTTTAGAATCACACCCTACTTATGAAACCAACAAAAAATACTTAAAAGATCACTTTGCTGGTATTTTAGGATTTGGTGTAGAAGGTGGAGAAGAAGCAGGAAGAAAAGTAATTGAAAACTTGAATTTATTCTCAATTCTTGCAAATATTGGAGATGCTAAAAGTTTAGCAATTCACCCTGCAAGTACAACTCATCAACAATTAACTCCTGAAGAACAAGCATCTACTGGTGTTACCCCTGATTTCATCAGGTTATCCATTGGTTTAGAAGATGTTGATGATTTAATTGATGATTTAACTCAAGCTTTAGATAAAATTTAAAAATAAATATATAAAATGGGGAGATATGGATGTATTTAGATAATTCAGCAACAACTAAAATTAGTTCAGAAGTTTTAGAAGAAATGTTACCATATTTAAAAGATGAATTTGGTAACCCTTCCACATTATATTCAGTTGGTCGTGAATCTAAAAAAGCATTGGAACAAGCAAGACAAAGAATTGCTGATTCTATTAATGCTAAAAAAGATGAAATAATCTTTACCAGTGGTGGATCCGAATCTGATAATTTAGCTATTAAAGGTGTAGCTTTCAAATTACAGAAAAAAGGAAAACACATTATTTCTTCAGAAATAGAACACCCTGCTGTTAAAGAGACATTACACTTTTTAGAATCTTTAGATTTCAAAGTAACT
>JAFUBV010000406.1 GCA_017460025.1 Methanobrevibacter sp.
ACATTTCCTTCAGTATCTCTTAAGATTTCCTGAGCGGTTGTTTTTTCGTGAATTTCAACATTAGCTTGATTATCGAATTGACCTAAAATAATAGCATCAGGATTTTCTTCAGCAATTTCATTAGCTTTTGCAATAGCTCCACCCATCCCTTCACTACCAGGTGTTAAAACTATTTCAGCTCCGAAGATTGCTAATAATTTTCTTCTTTCAACGGACATGGTTTCAGGCATTGTTAAAATTAACTTATAACCTTTAGCTGCTGCTGCAAAACCAAGACCGATACCAGTGTTTCCACTAGTTGGTTCAACAATGACGGATCCTTCTTTGAGTAATCCTTTTTCTTCTGCATCTTCAATCATTGCAACTGCAATACGATCTTTTACACTTCCAGTTGGATTGAATGATTCAATTTTTACATCTACTTCTGCGTCTAAATCTTTTGTCAAATTATTTAATTTAACAATTGGAGTATTTCCAATAGCATCAGTGACACTATCAAGAACTCCTCTTTTTAATTCAGGTACATTTACCATAATTTTTTCTCCTAATTTATTTTTTTAAAAGGCATAATAAAAGGGTAATTATAACAATAGTTATTTTTTATATAACCAATGTTATATAACATTGTTTTAATATATAAATATTTCTAAAAATTATTCTCCACCATAGTCACATAAGTAACTAACCGGACACATTTCACATTGAGGAGATATAGGTTTACATATATTCTGGCCAAATTGTACCATCAAATCATTTAACTTAATCCATAATTCTTTTGGAGCAATCTTGGATAATTCAATTTCCGTTTGATCAGGATTTTTAGTGCTTACCAGACCCATCCGATTGGAAATTCTGTGAACATGAGTATCAACAGGAATAGCCGGAAGCTCAAAAGCAAAAACCAAAACACAGTTAGCGGTTTTGCGACCAACACCTGGAAGTTTTACAAGCTCATCTAAAGTATCAGGCACTTCACCACCATACTCATCAATCAATATCTGTGAAACTTCCTGAATACGTCCTGCCTTGACACGATAAAAACCAGCAGGCTTAATCAGTTCCTGAACATCTTCAGTTGGAGCTTCAACAACTTCATAGATATCTTTATATTTAGAAAATAAGTTATTGGTGGCCTGATCAGTATTCTCATCACGAGTCCTTTGAGATAAAATAGTTCTAACCAACACCTTGTAGGGATCATGGTCTAGAAAAACCCTAATTTCAAAAACATCATTCAGCTCTTCAACAATTTTAATAACCCTATCTGTTTTACTCATTATACCAACTCTAATTCAAAACCGATTTCAGCCATAGCTTCAATAAAATTAGGGAATGACACGTCAAAGACCTCCCCATTGATTATTTCAATATCATGTCTTAATCCAATCAATGAAAAAGCCATAGATAATCTGTGGTCACCACAGGAATCAACGGTTCCTCCACAAACACCGCCAGTGATGCTCATACCATCCTCAAACTCTTCCAACTCACAGTTAAGTTTTCTGAGCTGCTTGCATGTAGTGTCTATTCTGTCCGTTTCTTTTACCCTTGCATGCTTTACTCCAGTGATATTTGTTGTTCCTTCAGCCATTGCAGCCAGAACCGCAACAGTAATCAATAAATCAGGAGCATTGGACAAATCAACATCAATTCCCTTGAGGTTGCCGTCAGAAGAAATCTCCACATAATCATCATGAATACAAATGTCGGCACCCATCCTTTTCAATATTTCCAATATTATCTTATCTCCCTGTTTGGAGTTTTTAAACAGATTTAAAATCTTAGCATGACCACCATTAATTGCAATAGCTGCAAGCAAATATGATGCAGAAGAATAATCTCCTTCAACAGTATAATCACAGGCACTATAGCATTGTTTTTTCACTTTAAACTCATCGATACGGCAACTCTTATATTCCTTAGTGCAGTCATCGTGTTTGATATAAAATCCTTTTAAGACTTTTACGCCGAATTTTTTCATGATATCCAATGTCATGTCAACATAAGGACGGGATTTGAAATCCGGCAATACAAATAGAGTTACACCATCCTCAGACAATGGTGAAGAAATAAGAATTGATGAAATGTACTGTGAACTGACACTTCCAGATATATTTGTCTCACCGCCAACATAACCCGGCCTGATTAGGATAGGTGCTTTTCCATTGCCATTTATGGATTTGGCATCAACACCCAAATTTTTTACGGCATCCATAAGCAAATCCATCGGACGGGTTTGTAAAGATTCATCCCCAGTTAAAATAACATCATTGTCAGACAAAGCAGATACACTGGTCATTAAACGCAGAGTAGTTCCTGAATTAGCCAGATCTATTGGGCTTTCACTTGAATTATGTAATTTTCCACCAGTACCGACAACTTCCAAATAATCTTCATTTTGAGTAATTTGAGCCCCTAATGTCTTACAAACATTAATGGATGCTAAAGTATCTTCAGAAAATAACATATCATATAATTTAGAGGTCCCATTAGCCAGTGAAGCTAAAATAACTGCCCTATGAGAATAACTTTTTGACGGAGGCGCTTTTACAACACCACCAATATTAGAAATATTTTTTACTTTAAGTTTCATTTTTATCTAAAAATAGTTTTGAATTAAATAAATAATAAATTTAC
>JAFUBV010000407.1 GCA_017460025.1 Methanobrevibacter sp.
ACGACGGTATCCGATTGCAGGTTCACAGAAATGGTGATGAGATTAAAATATTCACCCGCAGACTGGAAAATATCACTCATGCACTGCCTGAAATCGTTGAGCTGTTTGATGAACACTTACCTCATGACGATTACATTGTTGAAGGAGAAGTGATTGCTACAAGAGACGGTAAACCTTTACCTTTCCAGAACATTCTACACAGAGTAAGACGCAAATACAATGTTGAAGAAGCTATGGAAAATGTTCCTTTAAAATTATATCTTTTTGATGTTTTATATTACAAAGAACCAATGATTGATGAACCTCTGATGAAAAGAAGAGAAACCCTGGAAAGCATTGTGGACACAACAGTCGATGCAATGAACCTGAGTACCATGCTTGTTGGAACACCTGACAACATTGATGAAATTGAAGAGCTTTTTAACTCATCCATTGCTGCTCATCGCGAAGGAATAATGATTAAGGACGCATCAGAACCATATATTCCTGGAATCAGAGGTAAAAAAATGCTTAAATACAAAGCAGAGCCTGAAACATTGGATATGATTATTGTTGGAGGAACATATGGCATAGGTAAAAGAGGAGATTTTATCGGATCATACCTTGTAGCATTAAGGGATGAAAATGATGAATTCAAAACTGTAGCTTATGCCGCAACAGGCCTTGACGATGCCACTTTAGAATATCTGACTGGAAAAATGAAAGAAATAGAAATAACAACAAAAGGCCGTGAAATTGTTGTTGAACCAAAAATCGTTTTGGAAATTGCATTTTCAGAAATTGTAGAATCTCCAGAATACGAGACAGGATATTCACTAAGATTTCCGGTTGTTAAAAATATCAGAAAAGATAAAGGACCAATGGACGTCGACACTGTTGAAAGACTGCTTTCAATGTATGAAGCCCAATAGCTAATGAAATCATGAATATACAATTAGTTTTTAAATATGAGCGGACTATAAAGACCATGAAAAATGCAAGGAAACATTATTAACTGACACAATAGAAAATTCTAAACCCATACAATATAACCTCACCATACAATATTACCCGATTAAATCCTATCTAATTTATTAAACAGAAAATTAAAGTAAATTCATGGAAATTACAGACGACAAATTATTGAAAATAGCTTTAGTAACTTCTTTAATAGGTTTAATGGGATTGATTTTGTTTACACCATCAATAGAAGTGAAAGAAGTGAAAATTGAAGATGTAACACGTTCAATGATAGATGAAGAAGTCAGCATTAACTGTGTAGTCAGTGAAGTCAAATCATCAAACACAGGAAGCAGTTACTTTTTAACAATCAATGATGGAACAGGACAGATGTCATTAATTATTTTTGAAAGCCAGCTTGCACAAATGCAGACAAACAACCTTGAAATTGAAGACTTTAAAGACAAAAAAGTGAATGTTGTAGGAAAAATTACCGAGTATAGGGGTGAGATGGAAATTGTTTTATCCGACGGAGATAGTTTAAAAATAATAGAATAATGAATATATATTTATTTATCAAAAATAAAAATTTAATCATAATAAATTTTATAGGAATTATTAAAATGTCAAATGAAAAAAGATTATTTGGAACATTTGGAGTTAGAAGAACCGCAAATGATGTATTAACTCCAGAATTTGCTACAAGACTTGCAGCATGCTATGGAACTCAAATACAAGGAACTGTTGCAGTCGGAGGAGATACAAGAACTTCTAGTCCAATGTTAATTGAAGCTGTAAAAGCAGGTCTTTTATCATCTGGTTGTGACGTTGTGGATTTGGGAATCTTACCGACACCAGGTGTTCAATATGCAGTTCGTAAATATTATGATGGCGGAGTGATGATTACTGCTTCACATAATCCTCCAAAATACAATGGTATTAAGTTTTTAGATGAATATGGTATTGGAATTCCTGATGATATGGAATTGGCTATTGAAGAGTTATACTTTGACAGCGAACCGAAAAGAGCTGAATGGAATGAAATTGGTCAAATTTACCATAACGATAAGATAATTGATGAATATGTTGATGAAGCAATCTCAAAAGTTGATGCCGAAGCTATCCGTGAAGCTAATTTGAAAGTGGTTGTTGATTGTGGATCCGGTGCCGGCGCTTACACTGCACCGTACCTGATTCGTAAATTAGGCTGTGACGTAACCACTCTTAACTGTCAAGCTGACGGATTTTTCCCTGGACGTGACCCTGAACCTATTGAAGAAAACCTGCAGGAATTAATCAGTGTCGTAAAAGAATTAGGTGCGGATATAGGTCTTGCCCATGATGGTGACGCAGACAGAACAATATGTATTGATGAAAAAGGCAATTTTGTTTTAGGAGACAAAACATTCACCATTGTTGAAAAACAGATGCTTAAAGAAAATGACGGCGGAATCATTGTGACAACCGTTGCAACTTCACAGGCAATTTATGATATTGCAGAAGAATATAATGGTGAAGTAATAGCTACAGCAGTTGGAGACTTGCTTGTTGCACGTAAATTACATGAAAAAGACGGTTTATTTGGTGGAGAAGAAAACGGTGGTTTAATCTTCCCAGATTTCGTTTATGGAAGAGATGCAGTAATGACCGTTGCCAAAATTTTAGAGATTTTGGCTTTAGAGAAGAAATCATTATCCGAATTAGTGGCTGAACTTCCTGTATACTATGCAAGCAAAACCAAAATTGAATGTCCTGATGAGCAAAAACAAAATGTGATGTCCAGCATTGCTGAAGAAATCAAAAACACAACTGATTTTGAATTGGATTTAACAGATGGCGTTAAAATTCTAAAAGCAGACGGTTGGGTAATAATAAGACCATCAGGTACAGAACCAATTTTCAGATGCTTTGCCGAAAGTGATTCACAAGACAAAGCAGATGAAATGACCGAATGGGGACTCAGCTTAATAAAAAAATACAAAAAATAAATTGGAGTAATTACTACTTCAATATTTTTAATTTTTCAATTGAGTAAAATAGAAATTTATTGATCAATATTAAAATAATAAACTCTTTTTTTAAAATAACAAAACCCTTAAAATAAAAATAACTAATCCAGCACCAACATGTAGATTATAAGTTATCAAGACATTCTTCTTTTAGGAAAAATGCATCCTCATTATCAGGATTTCTAAGTAAAACCTTATTAAAACTATCAACAGCTTCTTCGAATTTACCTAATTCCATCAAAACTACTCCCTTATTTAATAAAAAGTCAATATTATATTTTTCTAAAGAAATAGCTCTATTAAAACATTCCAATGCTTCATCAAGTTTACCTAAATCAATATAGGCATTACCCATCCTGTTAATAGCTTCAGCATCCATTTCAGAATCATCCAAACAGACTTCAACAGCCTTATCAAAAGATTCTATAGCTTCCTCGAGTCTTCCCATATCAGTCAGAAGATTACCTCTAGAATTCCACACCTCAGGGTTTTCGCTATCAATAACAATAAGTTTATCATAAACCCTTAAGGCCTTGTCATATTCTCCCAAAACCTCCAGAATAAATCCTCTCCAATACAATACGATAGGACTGCTTGGAGAATAATTATATGCAATGGTACTTGCTTTTAGGGCACCTTCCAAATCACCTGCATTTAAAAGAGCAATAGCCTTATTATTCAAGATATATTCATTATCCGGCTCAACAGACAATGCCTTATCGTAACATCTAATCGCTTCATCAAATTGACCAAGTCTTGAAAGGTTATCTCCCTGTTTATTCAAAAGATAAACATCATTAGGATCGATTCTTAAGGCAGCATCATAACACATCGTGGATTTATCGAATTTACCGCTGTCAAAAAGAATATCTGCACGTTTGGTAATCATTGATTTTTCATCGATTTTATCTCCTTTCCAATCATCAATATCCAATTTTTCAAAGTAGATGATTTGGAATTTATCGGAGGGATCAACACGACCACCATACATCTTTTTAAATTCTCTTAACATGTCTTTAGCATCTTTAAAACCCTCTTCACGAGCAATTTCATCATTATCAATGATATCTTCAAAAGCAATATCTTCCACACCAGTAACGATAGCCTCAAAAATTTTCATCTTCTCTTTTGAAACTAAATTCCAATAACAGTACAGCCTGTCACCTTCCTTTAAAGGATTTTTCCAAAGCTTACGAATGGTCCTTCTTTTTTTGCCTGTGATGACATCAATGTCGTTACTAGAAAATGATAAAATTGGCATTTTAAACATCCCTTAAACTTTATTCGATAATCTGTTCTCCAAATTCAGCTGTTTTAACTTTAACAACACCATCAAATACCGGTTTTACATATTCGGCTAATTTACGCAAATCATGAGGATTCGGTACTTCAACCTCTTCCAATGCCGGATCCAGAACATTTTTATTTCTGAATTGCTGAAGGGTATAAATATCCCCTTCAATATCATTAACCAAATTAAAGATATCCTTTTTAGTGTGTAATGTAGGAACATAAGTTGTTCTGAGTTCCAAACTAACATTGGAATCATTATTTAAAAGTTTCATTGATTTTTTAACATTAGCCCCCACATTGGCACCCGTTACTTTTCTATACTTTTCAAATGGTGCTTTAACATCAAGAGACACGAAATCCAAAAGCTCCAAATCCAAGAGTTTTTCTATTTTATCCGGATAGATTCCACTTGTATCGAGCTTTGTTTTAAGACCAATGCTTTTGATATAAGTGAACAGTTCTATGAGCGCATCAAGCTGCATTAACGGTTCGCCGCCTGACAAGACAACTGCATCGATAAAGTCAGCAGCATTATCTATTTCAGACTTTACCTCATCAAAG
Source organism: Methanobrevibacter sp. (assembly GCA_017460025.1). Lineage (GTDB taxonomy): Archaea > Methanobacteriota > Methanobacteria > Methanobacteriales > Methanobacteriaceae > Methanocatella. The sequence goes on from JAFUBV010000407.1 coordinate 4,803, forward strand.
CTTTTTTGAGTTCTATCCTCAATTAATTCAACATTATGGCAGTATCTGCATGCCAAAGGGCATTGTGACATGAAAATAACCAAAGACATGTTTCCATGGAATTCAACAGAGGATATCAAGGTTCCGCCTATGTACATTAATCCACTACCTCATGAACAATTTCAATGAACTTTTTATTTTCTTCCATTGTACAGATACTAATTCTTATCCAATATTCATCCAATCCTTTAAATGAAGTACAATCACGTACGATAATACCCCTTTTCATAAATTCACGAGTAATTTCTGCTGCAGTATATCCCGTATCCTTAACCCCAATCAAAATGAAATTGGATTTAGATGGGAAAACATTAAGACAATCAATTTTAGACAGCTCATCAATCAAAAAATCTCTGCTTTCAATTCCGTCCTTAATTGATTTTTCAATATAGTCCTTGTCCTTAAAAGTATTAACAGCAGCAACATAAGACAATCTCGTTAGGGAAAATACAGGTTTAATCCTGTGCATGAATTCAATGATTTCTTCACATGCAAGACCATAACCTATTCTCATTCCTGCAAGACCTAAAACTTTAGACATTGTTCTGATGATGAAAATATTATCATATTCATTAATCAAATCCTTATTTGTGACTTCTGAATATTCAAAATAAGCCTCATCTATGACTATTAAGACTTCCGGATTTTCACCAGCAATCTTTATTAAATCATTCCTGTTGATTAAAGTTCCAGTAGGATTGTTCGGACTGCACAAAAATATCATTTTTGTTTTTGGAGTAATCTTATCAAAAATTGATTCGACATCCAAAACATTTTTTTCCAAATCCCATTTTGCATAAACAGGATGAGCGCCATACTGCTTTAACAGGTATTCATAATACATATAAGACGGCAAAGGAACAATGAATTCGTCATCGGGTTCTATGAATGTCTTAGCCAGAACATCAATGATTTCATCAGCACCGTCCCCTCCAATTATTACCTGTGAATCTTTAACATCAGAGTATTGTGCTGCAAGATGGACCAACTCCTTAAGTTGGGATTCGGGATATCTGTTGATAGCTTTGGATTCTTCTGCAATGGCTTCAATTGCTTTTGGAGAAGGACCCCAAGGATTTTCATTTGAACCTAATTTAATAATATCTTCCTTTTTTAATCCGAATTCAGCAGCAATTTCATCTTGTGATCTTCCAGGGACATATGAGTCCATATCACTAACAATTTGTCTCGGTTTCATAATTTAATCTTCCTTATATTGTTTAGAAAGTTTTACATAATTATCCGCATTATCTTGGATATGTTGAATTTGTTCCGGAGTAACCTGCTTAATCAATTTAGCGGGAACGCCTAAAAGCAGACTGTTTTCAGGAAATTCTTTTCCTTCACTTACAACAGCTCCAGCACCGACAATGGAATTTTTACCAATTTTGGCACCGTTTAATACTGTCGCATTCATTCCAATCAATACATTGTCTTCAAGTGTGCATCCATGAATAACTGCTCCGTGGCCAACAGAAACATTGTCCTTAATTACCACAGGAAAGTCTTTAGAGCAGTGTACAACACAATTATCCTGTATATTGGAATTATTTCCTATTTTTATTGAGGATACATCCCCTCTTAGAACAGCACCATGCCATATAGAGACATTTTCGCCAAGTTCAACATCACCAATTACTTGAGCACCAGGGCATATTACAATAGAGTCTTTATTATTTTCCATAATATCACTAGTTTTTTTAAATTTATTTTTTCTCTTTATTCTTATCCTGAATAATATGATTCTGTTTTAATAACACTCTAGTATCGGAAGGTAAATCTTCATATAACAAAACATTAGAACCGATAGTGGAGTTTGAGCCGACTTTAACACCGGGTGAAAAACTTGAATTGATACCTGTTTTTACAGAATCCCCAATGATAGCTCCCAGTTTACGTCTTCCACTGTCCTCCATTGAGTCTTTGATTTTTGTTTTAATATTTGCGTTATCAAAACGTAAGTTAGCAATGTTGGTTCCTGCTGCAATATTACAGTTGGAACCGATTACAGAATCCCCAACATAACTCAAATGGCTAACGTTGGTGTTTTCCATAATAATTGAATTTTTAATTTCAACTGCATTACCAACATGAACATTATCACCGAAGTAAGTATTTCCACGAATATAACAGTTAGGACCTACATCACAGTTTTTACCAATATATACGTTACCTTCGATGTAAACTCCTGCCTTAATAACACTTCCTTCACCCAAATAAAGTTCACCGTGAATATGCGCTCCGTTTTCAACCTTACCTTTAATTTGGGTTTTTAAGTTGCCTATTAACTCTTCATTAACTTCAATAAGTTCCCAAGGCCTTCCTACATCAATCCAGTCCTTATCGGTTTTGTGGCCAATGACCTTTTTGCCTTCAGCGATTTGCATACTTACCGAATCTGTAATTTCATATTCGCCTCTTTCGGATATTTCTGTTTTTTCAATCTTGCCGAAAATATCTCTGTTGAATACATAAATTCCCGTGTTAACAAGATTTCTTGGAGCATCTTCTCTTTTAGGCTTTTCAACGATGCTTTTAATATTGCCGTCTTCTATTTCAACAACACCGAATGCGGAAGGATCACTCACTTCAGTTAAAACCATCAATGTATCAGGTTTCAGATAATTGTATTTTTTGATAATTTCCTGAATTATCTCATCATCAAGAATAATATCTCCATTTAAAACAAGCAAGCTATCCTCGATGAAGTCTTCACCATAGGAAATTGCATTAGCTGTCCCAAGGAAGTCTTTTTGGGTTTTGTAAGTAATGTTTACTCCAAACTTGGAACCGTCACCGAAATATTCCCTTACGATTTCTTCTTTATATCTTACAATTAACAAAATATCGATAATGCCATTATTTTTTAAAGCTTCGATATTATATTGAATAATTGGTTTGCCTGCGACCGGTAACATGGTTTTAGGCTTAGTAAGTGTTAATGGCCTCATTCTTGAACCTTCACCGGCGCTTAAAATTATTGCTTTCAATTTTATTACCCCATATATTATAAAATTATTGTAAAATATTATGTTTTTTCTAATATATATTAATTTTATTTAAAACATCAAGATAATTTATTGAACCAGAATAAGTGTCACTTAAATGAAATTAACGATTAATTATTTCAAAATAAAAATTTATATCGATAGAATAAAGTAAGGAACTATTAATTTAAAATAATTATGGGATGAAATTATTAAAAAAAATGTGTAGTATCTACATATCACAATGAATTTTAAAAAAAAATCTGTTTATTCATTAACATGTTGAAAAAAAAATAAGAAAAAGAAGGAGTTAAAAAAACCCCTTATCGAGTGTTAAATTTTATTCTTTGCGTCTTCTTAAAGGTATGAATGCTAAAATAATCAATAATAACATCATTATCGGATTACCTGTGGCTTTGCTGTCAACTGAGAGATGAACCGGTTCATTAGGAACAACAGGTTCAGGTTCAGGTTGAGTACTGTTAATAACACTTACATCTGCATTAGCACTTACATTACCTGCCATGTCTGAAAAGACAGTAGCAACATTTGTAACATTACAAACTTTAGTAGCATTACATACAATTGTAAAGCTTACACTTTCTCCAGGAGCCAAACTACCGGAGTAATAATAATTATTACCTTCTTTAGACCATCCACTACCAGCGAAACTGACAAATTCCAATCCATCTGGGAGCTCATCAGTGACAAATATGCCGGTAAGAGTAACCTCACCAGGATTCATCACAGTAATTGTGAATGTAACCAATTCACCAACATTTACTGAGCTTTTATCAGCAACTTTACTTAAAGCGATTTCCGGAGCTACAACAACAGTTGTATTATTGGAATATGCTTTTGAAGTAGCATTGTTAGTTAAATTAGAACCTGCAATAACTTCCGGTATGAATTCACCTGATCTGGTAGTATTGAAGTATAAAACATAACTGATAGATTCACCAGGGTTTAAAACTCCAGAGTAAATAAACCTATCACCAGTTTTAGTCCAGTTTTCTCCTTCGAATCCGGTGTAAATTAATCCTTCAGGGAATATGTTTGAAACATAAACATCACCGAGGATGCAATCACCATCGTTTGTAACAACAACAGTAAAGCTGACAGGATCATAGACAATAACATTTGGAGTATTGGATATTTCACGAACAGTTAAACTTGGAGTGTAAACTGTAACGTTAGCATTGGCAGAATGATTATCCACATCATCTGCACCAGCAACAATATTATTTGTGAAGTTGCCTGAAACAGTAGTTTTAACTACAATAACCAATTCAACGCTTTCGCCAACACCTAAAGAACCTTCATAGTAGAATATATCACCATTCTTAATCCAATTAGGGCCGATGAAAGTGTCATAGATTAATCCTTCAGGAATCATTTCATTTACAAATACATTATTGAGTTCCATATCTCCTTCGTTAGTGACTATTATCTTAAAGCTAGTTTCATTACCTGAGTAAACAAACTCATCGAGAGCTACTTTAATAACGGATAAATCCGGATTATAAACTGTAACATTTGCAGTACTGTTTTTTAAAGTAGGCTCTTCAGTACAATTTACATGAGCAACATTCTCGAAAGTGCCATTAGTTAAAGCTCTAGCAACAATCCAAACAGCATAATCCTGCTCAGCAGCTAACCTATCAACAGTCCAAACAACATTTTGACCATCTCTAACATAATTGCCGCCAGCACTTACAAACTCAAATCCGTCAGGTAAAACATCACTGATACGGACATTGGTTGTTGCATTATTGCCGTGATCTCTAACAACAATAGTAAAGTTAACCAAATCGTTAACTAATACCTCTGTAACGTTAACTGATTTATGAATCTTCAAGTCAGCAACATATACATTAATAGTAGCATTGTCAGACACTTTAGTAGTGTTTTCACTGCAGTATGCAGATGCAACATTGGTAAAAGTACATTTTTCAGTAGCTATAGCTTTAATAGTTACATCAACTGATTTACCGCCTTCGAGATGTGGGAAAACATGTTCTAACACATATCCTTCCACCAAAGTTAATCCTTCAGGAAGTACATCCTCAAGTACAACAAAAGTTGCATTCTCTTCACCGAGGTTTGTTATTGTAATTGTGAAAGTAACTTCATCACCAATACCAAAATCAACGTCGTCAGCAACCTTAGTAATATCCAGATTAACCGGTTCGAATACTTTAACTGTAGCAGTACTGTTTTTAACTGTAGGCTCTTCAGTACAATTCACATGAGCAACATTCACAAAAGTACCATTAGTTAAAGCTCTAGCAACAATCCAAACAGCATAATCCTGCTCAGCAACTAACCTATCAACAGTCCAAACAACATTTTGACCATCTCTAACATAATTGCCGCCAGCACTTACAAACTCAAATCCGTCAGGCAATACATCGCTGATGCGGACATTGGTTGCGAAATTA
>JAFUBV010000408.1 GCA_017460025.1 Methanobrevibacter sp.
ATATAGACCAGATTTAATCAAAAGAGCTGTTTTATCAGCACAATCTGCTAGAGTACAACCTTGGGGTAATGACCCAATGGCAGGTAAAAGAACTTCTGCTAAAGGTTGGGGATCCGGTAGAGGTACTGCTAGAGTTCCTAGGATTAAAAACGGTTCAAGAGCAGCTTTTGTACCAATGGCTATTGGTGGTAGACAAGCTCACCCAACAAGAGCTGAGAAAAATCATCACGAAAAAATCAACATAAAAGAAAGAAGATTCGCAATCAGATCTGCTATCGCAGCAACTACCAACAAAGAACTTGTTGCTAACAGAGGTCACAGAGTTGACGATTTAGAACAAGTACCTATTATTGTTGAAGACGAAATCTGTTCTGTTAAAACTACTAAACAAACTCGTGAAATCTTCCAAAGTTTAGGAGTTTATGATGATATTATTCGTGCAAAAGAAGGTAAAAGAATAAGAGCAGGTAGAGGTAAAACAAGAGGAAGAAAATACAAAAAAGTAAAAGGACCTCTTTTAGTTGTTGGTGAAGATGATGGTATCAGCTTAGGTGCAAGAAACCACGCTGGTGTAGATGTTGTAGTTGTTGACAACTTAAACGCTGAATTATTAGCACCAGGTACTCACCCAGGAAGACTTACTATGTACACTAAATCTGCTGTAGAAAAGTTAGGAGGTTTATTCCAATAATTTGGATAAATTAAGGTGATTATTATGGATTCATACTCAATTATTATTAAACCTCATGTTACTGAAAAAACCATGAATTTAATCGACTTAAATAATGAAATTACTTTTGTCGTACGTCGTACCGCTAACAAAGGCCAAATCAAAAGAGCTTTTGAAGAGTTATACGAAGAAAAAGTAGAAAGAGTTAACACTCATATCACTACTAAAGGTGAAAAAGTAGCATACATTAAACTTGTAGAAGAAGAAATGGCAGAAGAACTTGCTGTCAGAATAGGAGTATTCTAAGGAGGAATTTGAATGGGAAAACGATTAATACATCAAAGAAGAGGTAAAGGAACTCCTACTCATCGTGTTGCTTCTCATCGTTTTAAAGATAAAATTAGATACAGATCTTTCGATGCATTAGAAAAAGAAGGTAGTATTAAAGGTAAAGTCATTGACATTGTACATGACCCAGCAAGAACCGCTCCTATCGCAGAAGTAAAATTCGAAAATGGAGAAAAGAAATTTATCTTAGCACCTGAAAGCATTCAAGTAGATGATGAAATTGAATGTGGTATTTCCGCACCTATTAAATTTGGTAACACATTACCACTCGCTGAAATTCCTGAAGGTACTCCAATTTATGATATTGAAAATACTCCTGGAGACGGTGGTCGTTTCGTAAGATCTTCTGGAACTTATGCTTCTTTAATTACTCACGATGCTAATCAAACTGTTGTTGAATTACCATCAGGTGAATTAAAATATTTAAACCCTAATTGTCGTGCAAGTATCGGTGTTGTAGCTGGTGGAGGTAGAAAAGATAAACCTTATCTCAAAGCTGGTAAAAGATGGCACGCTCTTAAAGCTAAAGGTAAGAAATGTATGACTGTTAGAGGAGTAGCAATGAACGCAGTAGATCACCCTCACGGGGGAGGTAACAGACAACATCCTGGTCGTCCTACTACTATTTCAAGACATGCACCACCAGGAAGAAAAGTTGGTTCAATTGCAGCTAGAAGAACTGGATTAAAAAGATAGATAGAGGGTGTTTCATTGGCAAGAAAAGTATTTAAATATAAAGGTTATACTCTTGAAGAATTACAAGAAATGTCTTTAGAGGAAGTAATGAAATTATATCCTGCAAGACAAAGAAGATCTTTAAAAAGAGGATTCTTACCAAGACAACAAAAAGTTTTGGATAAAATGAGAAAGTTGAATAAAGAAGGAACTAAAGATGGTCGTCCTGTTGTTGTAAGGACCCACTGTAGAGATATGATTGTTATACCTGAAATGGTTGGAACCACTTTCGGTATTTACGACGGTCATAATTTTGTTGAAGTAAAAATTACTCCAGAAATGCTCGGTCATTACTTTGGTGAATATGCACCAACCAGACAAAGAGTTCAACATGGGGACCCTGGTATGGGAGCTACAAGATCATCTATGTTTGTACCACTTAAATAAGGAGATTAGATCATGGCTAAAAATGGATACGCTTATAATAAAGAAGTTGACGAAGCAAAAACTGCACGTGCTATGGCAAAATCTCTCAAGATTTCCCCTAAACACTGTGTTGAGATTTGTAACGCAATAAGAGGAATGGAAGTAGCTAAAGCTAAAACTTATTTAGAAGATGTTATTGAAATGAAAAAATCAGTTCCTTTCAAAAGACATAACAAAGGCGTTGGTCACAGAAAAGGACAGGAAGGATGGGCTAGTGGTAGATACCCTGTAAAAGCAGCAGAACAAGTATTAAAAGTTTTAGAAAATGCTGAAGCTAATGCTGAATACAAAGGTATGGACACTGAAAAATTATTCATTGAACATATCTCCAGCCACAGAGGTATTGTTATTAGAGGTTACATCCCTAGAGCATTCGGTAGAATGACTCCGTTCAATACACCTACAACTCACATTCAAATAGTTTTACAGGAGGCTAACTAATGATAGAAAAAGATTTTGTCACAGAGGGCCTTAGAAGAACCAGAATTGATGAATATTTAGAAAAAGAACTTGAAAGAGCAGGATACGGTGGTATGGATGTTCAAATTACACCTTTAGGTACCATGGTTGTTGTTTATGCTGAAAGACCTGGTATGGTAATTGGTAGAGGTGGAAAAAACGTCAGAGCTATTACCAACACTCTTAAAAACGAATTTGGATTAGACAATCCTCAAATTGAAGTTAAAGAAGTTACTGTTCCTGAACTTAACCCTAAAATCATGGCTTATAAAATAGCTAACATGTTACAAAGAGGTATGCACTTCAGAAGAGTTGCTTACTCCACTATCCGTAGAATTATGGGAGCAGGAGCTCAAGGTGTAGAAGTTACCATTTCTGGTAAAATTAGAGGTTCAAGATCTGCTGTTGCTAAATTTGTAGAAGGATACATTAAAAAATGTGGTGAACCTTCAATCAGATTAGTAGAAGAAGGTTTTGCAACAGTTCAATTAAAACCTGGTGTAATATGTATTTATGTAAGAATTATGCCTCCAGAAACTGTATTACCTGATTCCGTTGAAATTCTTCCTCCAAAAATGATCATCGAAGAAGATGATGGTGAAGTTATTGAAGAAGAAATCGATGTTGAAACTGAAGAAATCATCGAAGAAGAAATCATCGAGGAAATTGAAGATTTAGAGGAATTAGAAGAAGTTGTTGAAGAATAAGCTACTGAAAAGGTAGAAGAAGACGATAGTTAAATACTAAATTTAATTATCTTAAAAGAGTTGGAACAATGGCGATTTTAAGAAGTAAAGAAATTTGGGACATGGAAGTTGATGAGATTCAAGAAAAATTAATTGAACTCAGATCCGAATTATCCAAAAATGTTTCTAAAAGTGCAGCTGCTGGGGTTAACGAAAACCCTGGAAAAATTAGAGAATTAAAAAGAACAATTGCTCGTGTTCTTACAATATTGAATGAAAAACAGAAGGAGAATTAAATGTCAAAAATCTGTGATGTATGTGGGCTTCCCGAAGAACTTTGTGTATGTGAAGAAATTGCACGTGAAGTTCAAGCTGTAAAAGTTTTTACAGTTAGAAGAAGATTTGGAAAACTCATGACTATTATCGAAGGTATCGATGAACATGATATTGATATCAAAGAGCTAACCAAAACTCTTAAAGCAAAATGTGCTTGCGGAGGAACTGCTAAAAATAGCCAAATAGAACTTCAAGGAGATCATAAAGTAAAGGTCAAAGAAGTTTTATCTGATATGGGTTTCTCATCTGATACAATTGAAATTCGTGAATCTAAGAAAAATAATAAAAAAAGAAGATAATTCCTTCGATATGTTCAATAAATTTTATAATTTTTCTGCATGATTTATTATAAATGTTTTAGTTAAGAGATTTGGGAAAATGATTACTTCAAAAAATTTGGTGCATCATGAGTTCATAGGATTGAATGTTGATGTGAAAAGTGAAAATAATAAATCTCTTAATTTATATGGAACGGTTATTGATGAGACAAAAAATACCTTTAAAATTGAATCTGAGGGTCAGGAAAAATTAATTCCCAAAAAAGGTTCAATTTTCACATTCGAAATTCCATCTGGTGAAAAAGTCGAAGTGATTGGTGACATTTTGTCTATTCGTCCTGAAGATAGAATAAAAAAAAGGTTTAAAAAAATTTAAATGGTGATAATATGGTTGGGCTTAATGTTCAAGAACCAGAAACTACATGTGATGATCCTAACTGCCCTTTCCACGGTACTTTACCTGTAAGAGGTCAAGTTCTTGAAGGTGTTGTTGTAAGTAACAAAGCAGAAAGGACTATTAGTGTCGAACGTAGTTACTATAAATTCATTAGAAAATATGAAAGATATGAAAAAAGAAAATCTAAAATCAATGTTCACAAACCAGATTGTTTAGATGTGAATATTGGAGATTCTGTAAAAGTTGCAGAATGCAGACCATTAAGTAAAACTAAACATTTTGTTTTAGTTGAAGTTAAAGGAGAGTAATTATTATGAAACCATTAACCTCAAGCATGACTAAAGCATTACCAA
>JAFUBV010000036.1 GCA_017460025.1 Methanobrevibacter sp.
TCTTTAGCTTGAACGAATTCACTAGGAGATTCCTGTGTAAATTCTATTTCATCATCAAAATCATCAATTTCATCTTTGCTTACGAAAATTATATCATCATCAAAGTCCAGTTCCCCATTTGGAGGTATTACTTCAACATCATCACCAAGCATGGCTGCTTTGGCTTCAGCTTCTTTCTGTCTTTGCTCTTCAAGTTCTTTTTCACGTTGTTTTCTTAACTCTTCAGCTCTTTTTTCAGCTTCGATTCTACGTTTTTCTTCTTTTTCACGAGCAATTTTTTGTTCCTTACGAGTTTCTTTGATTGATTTTTCAATGAACTCCAATAACTTTTTGCGTCCCAAATCACGGTTTCTGTACCAGTCCGTGGACCATAAATGATAAAGTTTCCATCCTAATCCTTCCAAGACTTGTTCACGGAGCCTGTCACGGTCACGTGCAACCTTGCTTGATGCATACATTTTTCCATCTGTTGTTATTCCCAAAATATATTTTCCGGGATTTTCTTCATCCACAATAGCTAAATCAACCCTAAATCCTGCACAACCAATTTGCTTATCCACTTGGTAACCATTTTCCTCAAGAAAACTTGCAATTGCATCCTCAAATGGAGCGGCTGCATGTTCATCAGCTGTGTGAGCACCAATAGTTAAGTTTTCAGCATATTCCAAAAATTCTCTCAATGCTCTGACACCATGTGGCGGATTGGCTGTTAATTTCATGCTTGATGCTTTGAAATTAGAAAATACAACACATTTCTGTCTTGCACGAGTAATCAATACATTTAATCTTCTTTCACCACCATCCTGATTTAGAGGACCGAAGTTGAGTGACATTTTGCGTTCATTATCAAAACCATACCCTACACTAATTAAAATAACATCCCTTTCGTCTCCCTGAATTGTTTCAAGGTTTTTGACAAAGAATCTTTCATCCTTGTTTTCAGAGAATAATGGTTCAAATTCTGGTCTTTCACGACGTTTTTCTTCTAATTTCTCTAGAATAGCATTTTTCTGTGCAACAGAAAATGTTCCCACACCTAAACTTTTAGTGTCACCATATCTGTCAAAATGATCAAATATTGCTTCAACCACATCTTCGGCTTCTTTTGGATTTGCAGAAGATGAACCTCTGTCATATGCAGTATTTGGATTATAATGGAATTTTAATCCTAATTCGGGGTCATTGTGTGAAGGTGAAGGGTATACAAGCAGTTCATTATCATAAAACTCTTTATTGGACACGTTAATTAATGATTCATGACGGCTTCTGTAGTGCCATTTCAGCATTTTTACAGGGAATGATAATTTACATAAATGCAAGATACTTTCCATATCCAAAGAGGTTGCTTCTTCCTCGTCACTTTCTCCACTGGCCATTTGGTCAAAAAATGAAGTCGGAGGTAACTGTTGGGTATCTCCCATTACAACAGCTGTTTTACCTCTCATGAATGCACCTAATGCATCTTCAGGTTTAACTTGACTTGCTTCGTCAAAAATAACTACATCAAACTGCAGTTCTTCATTAGTAGGATCAAGATATTGTGCTACAGATAATGGGGACATCATAAAGCAGGGTTTGATTTGCTTAATCATTCCACCGGCCTTTTCCAGTAATTTCCTAACCGGCAAGTGTCCGCTTTTTCTTGTAAATTCTCCGGCTAAAACTTTTGCCTGAGGGTTTTCAGTGGCTCCGAAAATCTGCGGAATGTTTTTGTTTAATTTATGAAAAATCCTTTTACGGTTTAAAACCAATATCTTCCTGTCCAAATCCTTGAATTCCCTTATTCTATTTTCATGCAATTCTCCTATAAATGTGGCCAATTCATGATTTTCAACAAATAAAATATTTAAAAGGGAATCTGCAAAGTTTCCTTCAACCAGTGATTTTACATCATCCTTTTTAATATTTCTTTTTTCGATTGAATCAACGAATAACTCTGCAGTTGTTCCTTTTAGGGAATTTTTAGTGTTTAGATATTGTGACCATAAATGAAGGCTGGATAGCTGCCCTCTCCAATTGTATAATTGTGATTGCCAATCTTCAAATGCAACATCATTTGCGCCTTTCTTAAATATCAGTTTGCTTCTTGGATTTAACTTGGCCTTTAACTTATCCAAATCACTGCTGAATTCATTTCCAGAGTCGATATAGTCAACCAAGTCTCTTTCAGGATTAATGTCAAAGAGATCCTTTGACAATATGTCAATGGTATTTTGTGAGAATATTCCCTCTTTTGTAAGAATAGTGAATTGGTTCATCCATTGAGCAATAGCTTTCAAATCATTTACATCAGCATTCAAATGCCAATAGTCACCGTAATATCTTTTAGCTAAAGCGTCATTAGCTTCCAGATTCTTTTTAAGTTGTATTGCAATTTTTGCCTGATTCAATTCATTGATAATGGTCGGAATATCATCAGGAACAGGAACATTATAATATCTTTCAACAAGTTCCACATGCTGTCTGCCCTTAAAGAAACGTAATTTTTTATGGCCCAATTCATTTAACTGATAAATTAATGCATCTATATTGGTATGATAGATTCCGGGATTGAATTTATCTAGGATTCCTGCAACTTTTTGATATTTGGCCAATTCCTGAATAATTAGATAAGCATCATCATTATTTTTATCCCAAGCGCCAGACTTTAAAATTTTTGCATCAATCAATTCTGAATTTTGTGATTTGATAATGTCAAAAGCGGAAAGGGATTTTTTAAATTCATTTAATGTATTAGGCTTTTTAATACCATAAATATCGTAAACTCTTCCTCTTTCAATTAAAAATGCGTCAAGAGAAGTCAATGTATCATTAATCAACATTTCAATTTCTCTTAAATCAGCAGGAAGCAAACTTTTAGGTGCACATTTGCTCCACGGATTTTCTTTTGAAATTGTCTGATACAGCTCTGCAACGCTTTCCAAAGACAATATGATATCATCCAAGTCCTTTATTGAGACAGTTTCCGGACTGGCGAATCTCACCAATGGCATTATGCTTTGCTTTCGTGAAAAATGATCATCGGCAGCTTCTTTCATACCATACAATTGAAACGCTGACAAGTTAACGGCAAAAACCGGTCTGTGAATAACACTGGCATAATCGTCCAATTGCCTTTTTAGGGTTTCAAGTTTTCTTATGGTCTGATCTATGTTTAATGTGTCAACGGCACGAACATTAGTTGCCTTTTGCAGGTCTTTCAGGAACTTTTTACGTCTTGTCTTATGTGAATGCAGCTCCAAGACAAACTTGCCCAATCCAACACCTGTTAATCTGTCCTTTACAACATCCAATGCAGCCATCTTTTCTGATACAAATAGAATGGATTTGCCTTCGGCAAGAAGCTCAGCAATAAGATTAACGATAGTTTGTGATTTACCTGTGCCAGGTGGTCCTTCCACAACAAGGTTTCTTCCAGCCTTAACGTCCTGAATAGCTGCAATCTGTGAAGAGTCCGCATCCAAAACCTGATACATCGTCTGATATTCAAGCTGTGAGTCCACATCTTCCTCATTGAACGCTTCAACATCATTTTTAGCAGGGTTAAAAATTGCCTGAATCAATTCATTTTTAGTTAAATCGACA
>JAFUBV010000409.1 GCA_017460025.1 Methanobrevibacter sp.
CACCCTCATCAAAAACAAACTGACAAACACCATCAGTACAATTCAACAAACAAGGAACACAAGCACCCTCATCAAAAACAAACTGACAAACACCATCAGTACAATTGAAAAGACAAGGGATGCAAACTGTATTGTTGGTTATATTATATTCCTGATTTTGAGAACTGATAAATATTGTATTATTATTTTCAACAAACCTATTATTTAAAATAATATTTTCTGAAGTACTATTTGAATAAATGGCATAGTTAAAGTTCTTTATAGTATTATTTACTATACTGACTTGAGATCCAAGAATAGAAATTCCATTTCCGCTGAATTTATTAATATTTGATATGACATTATTCATAATTTCCACATTTGCAACATCATTTAAAATAATGCCTGAAGCATTATTTGCATTGATATTGATGTTTTTGACAATTACATCATCACTGTTAACTGAAATCACTTGAGAATTCAATTTACCATTTAATTCAGTATTATCTCCAGTGATTAAAAGAGGATGATTAATATTGAGTGAAATATCATCATACTTATTTCCTTCAAACCTAATAGCTACCTTACCATCAGCATTATCAATGATTTGCTGAATTTGTGCGTTTGTTAAATTTTCACCAACACTTAGCGTTTTTAAAACTTCAATATAGTTTGAAACGTAAAGTGAGTTATAAAATGAAGTGATTATATACTTTCCAGGAATTAAATTAATGTTTAATGCTGCAATACCTTCCAAATCACTAGTTCTATTATAGAACACTCCATTGATATTGAATGTGACTTGAGCATTAGCTAAAGAATTTCCGGTAGCATCTAAAACTTTTATTTTAAATTGATCAACTGTTTTATATTCTTTCACCATATCATCAGCAACTAAAAACGGCAATACGGTTATTAAATTTGAAACCTTACATCCATTGTATTCGCTTGTTATGATATATTCACCAGGATTTAAATTAATATTTAACTTAGCAATACCTGAGGAATTAACTTGACGCTGATAAAATACTCCATTAATATTAAATATTACTTCGCCATCTTTAGCTAGGCTACCATCCAAATTAGTTACTTTTACACAAAATTGAGAATTGTTTCTATAATATTTAACCAAATCATCATTATCAGTTATTGTAGGTAAAACACATATTGTATTTGCAATGCTTTCATTTGTAAATGGATTTATTGAAGTAATTGAATAATTTCCAGGATTAAGATTAATGTTCATTCTTGCTATACCATTTTCATTTGTAGTTCTACTATAATTTACTCCATTGATATTGAACTGTATTTCCTGATTAGCTAATAATTCACCGTTGACATCATAGAATTCTGAGTCAAATTGAGAATCGTTTTTATATGTTTTAATTAAGTCTGATGTTATAATTGACGGTATGATTGTTATTGAAGACATTGTATTTGTACATTTATAGTTTTCATCACCACAAAACATTGCTACTGCATTATATGTTCCTGATTTTAAATTTAAATCAATTTTAATTAATCCATTTTCATCGGTTGTTCTTTAATACAATTTATTGCCTATGATAACATTAATGTTTTGATCAACTATTGGATTTTCATCCAAATCTTTTAAAGAAGCGACATAAGTCATGTTTGAATTATGAATAGTTGTTATGTCTTCACTGGATATTTTTGATATAATGATGATTTCAGTTCCATTATCCACATATAAAATTGAACATAATCTTGATGCAGTTTTATCAAAATCAATTGAACCTTTTCCCTGGGCTATAGCAATAATGGAATTTTTTCCAGTTTTTAATGAAAAATCAGTGAAATCAACTGTTGCAGTTCCATTTATAACTCTTACAGATTTAGCAATATCACCACTTTCAATTGAAGCTCTTGTAGTTTGTTTATTCAAGAAAAATGTAACATTGAATGAACCTATATCAGTTAAAACCTCACCAGTGTCTTTTCTAACGAAAGAAACACTGTAAACCCTATCAGAAATTTCAGTGATATTGCTCATGATCATGTCTTTATAATTGTCTATCCTTACAAGGACCCCCGGTGCATATGCAGTACTAGGACACA
>JAFUBV010000410.1 GCA_017460025.1 Methanobrevibacter sp.
ACAGAATCTTGATTGAATTTTTCAAACATTACAGCTCCACCATAAACAGCAGAGTTCTCTTCAAATGTACAATCATCAATTAAAACAATACAATCATCTGTTTCTTTATTATAAATTGCACCACCGGCAGAGAATATTTCAGTATCATGAGGAGCTGTGTTTTTAGTAAAGTTAGATCCAGTGACAAATAAATCACCAGTATTGTAGATAGCTCCACCACCATTACATTCAGCTTGAGAATCTGTAAAAGAATCTCCAGTAGACACTTTATTGTTATTAAATACAGAGTTGGTTATGGTAAGATCCCCACCATCATTATAGATAGCACCACCTTGTTCAGTAGCAGTGTTGTTTTCAAAAGTACAATCATTAATAGTTAAAGTATAGCAAGAATATATTGCACCAGCATATCCTGCACTACCTTCAATGAAAGTAATATTATTTAATGTAACTTCATCAGCCCATAGGATATTTAAAATTCTTACTGAATCACTACCACTGATAGTGTGACCATTACCATTAATAATAATATCCTCCTCAATTTCAACAGAACCATCATCAATACCTTCAGTGTATATGAAGTCATAAGTTAAATCTAAGGTTCCACCAGCATCATTAATTTTTCCTTGTAAATCACTGAAAGAACCTTTAATATTTTTAACTTTACCAGTTTTAACAGTTATGTCCTCATTTTTAGAAGAAGTAATACCAACAGTGAAAAATCCAGGTGCTGGAAGAGTATAAGTTCCTTTGTAGTATCCATCTGCAACATCATAAACTGCAGCAACTTTTTCACCATTAATGACAAATTGCAAAGTACTATCTCTTATAACATTATCATTATCATCAGTAACCCTAGCCCTTAAAGCAACATTACCATCATCAGTTTCAAGAGTTTCATTGTTTAATACGATTGCTTTGATTTCTGAAGTGATTGCTCCACCATAGTTAAATACACCAGAATCATCAAATGTGTTGTCAGCTAATTCTAATGTTCCTTGGTAGCTCATAATAGCAGATGGGTATCTGTCAACATTATTAGTGAAAGTAGAACCACTAATATCATTTTTACTGTTAGGTTCAGCAAATATAGCACCACCCATACCAGTAGCACTAACTTTATTATCAGTGAAAGTAGAACCAGAAACAGTTAAATCAGTACCAGTTCCAGTAACAATAGCACCACCAAGATCAGTAGCTTTATTACCAGTGAAGTTAGAGTCATCTACCTTAATAGTGTTATCAGGGGAAGAAGCAATAGCACCACCCATGTATCCACCATCATTTTCAACAAAGTTACAACTAGCAACATCCAAAGCAATGCCAGTATAAGATTTAGTACCGACCATAATAGCACCACCTTTAGGAGATGAACTACCCGCATTAGGAGTAGTAACCTTATTAGCAGTGAAATTAGAACCAGTAATAATTAAAGAACCAACAAGATCATTACCATTTATAGCTCCACCTTGCCATGCTTGATTACCATTAAATCTAGAATCCTTAATTGCAACAGAATCTTGATTGAATTTTTCAAACATTACAGCTCCACCATAAACAGCAGAGTTCTCATTAAAAGTACAATCATCAATTATAGCAGTTGTTTCTTTTATATATATTGCTCCACCAGCAGAGAACACTTCCTCATCATGAGGAGCGGTGTTTTTAGTAAAAGTAGAACCGGTAACTCTTACATCATTAGAAGCATAGATTGCTCCTCCACCATTACAATCAACTAAAGAATCAGTGTAGGAATCACCAGTGGTTATTTTATTATTTTCAAAACTAGAATCACTTACAACTAAAGTTCCTTCGGAGTATACTGCTCCACCTTTAGTAGCAGCTATGTTTCCATTTAAGGTAGAACCAGATATTGAAGCAATACCTTTGTTGTATATTGCTCCTCCAATTTTAGCACTGTTGTCAGTTAGCTCAGAACTGATAATATTTACAGTACCTTCATTGTATATAGCTCCACCGTTATCATTATTACCATTTACAAGAATCACATTATTTAATGTTAAAGTAATTCCTGAATTAATCTTGAAAATTCCACCTAAACTTTGTGCATCAATTTTATGTGTATCATCACCAAGTAAAAGGATATTTTTTGTAATTTCAATATCGCTTTCTCCTTCAGATCTTACATAATTGGAATTAATCTCTAACAATCCACTTGCAGAGTTAATTTCGTCTTGAAGCACAGTGAAATTCTTATCACCAACATCAGTTAGTACTTCTGCACCGTCATCTGATGCTGCAACAACATCATCAACGTCAGCGGTTGCTACCTCATCAATAGCATCCACATCAGCAGCCTGTACGACTGAGTCTGAAGTATCATCTATTTCCGCTGCATTTACAGCAGACATTGTCAATATCATTACTACGAATAGCAATAATATTGATTTATACGATTTCTTCATTTACGCAACCTCATTTTTATTATCGATTTAACCTAAAAATTTTAGATTAATCGTTTAATATATAAGATAGACATAATATATAAACCATACTAAATATTTTTCATATTATTTTAAAGTATTACTCTTTTATATTCAAAAATATTATAATTATTTTATACATTAACTATAAATTTTAAAAAAATTCTATAAAAATTATAAATTTAATCTAATATTTTTTAAAACTGTTTATTTATTAAATTAAGCGTAAATAAAATGCTTTATGTTAAAAAAGAATTCGTTTTAAGTAATACTAACAAATAAATATGTTTAATCGATATAACAGAATTTCAACTATTGTAAACTATTTTTTACATTTCTGAAAAAATATAATACACAACTTATAAACTACAAGATTCTGAAA
>JAFUBV010000411.1 GCA_017460025.1 Methanobrevibacter sp.
AGGGGTTTGTCAATAAATCCATTTTTTCTTAATTTTTCTTGTTTTTTAATTTAATGAACTTATTTTTTCTTTATTTTGTAGTTTATCAATAATCAGTTCTTATTTTTAATTTTTATCTAATTTTCATTTTTGATATTTTTCAGCATTTTTCCAGTGCTCCAAATTTCATTTTGATCATAAGTTTTCCAACTATATTTCAAACTAAAAATTCTTTAAATTTCAATTGTCAAATTCTAATTCTTTTAATAACTTTAATTTACTTTAATATTACTTAAAATTAAATATAATAAGTTATATATACTTTAAATTACATATAATTATATAATAATTATTTTTATAATTATTAGGTAAAAATTTCTATATTAAATTGGAATTTTAAGTAATTTCAATGATTTAATTGCGAAATTTTTTTAAAAGTTGAAAATTCGTTAAAATTGAATATAC
Organism: Methanobrevibacter sp.; assembly: GCA_017460025.1. GTDB lineage: Archaea > Methanobacteriota > Methanobacteria > Methanobacteriales > Methanobacteriaceae > Methanocatella. The sequence goes on from JAFUBV010000411.1 coordinate 445, forward strand.
TTTAAAATATTTGATTTATAATGTCAGTAATAGAATTAAAAGACTATGCTGATGGAAATATCTTAAAGAAGCTAAAATGTGAGGAGGATTGTCCAAAAATGTTGTTGACGATTGTTGATTTTGCATTTTCAGATATGATTCAAAATTTGATGCATCAATTGGATTTGGAATTTGAATCTAAACGTGGACGTCCTGCATATCCTCGAACACTACTTTTAATAGTAGTTTTATACTGTTTTAGCATTGATATTTCCAATTATGCAAAAATGGAAGAAGAATGCAAGAAAAATAAATTTCTTTTAATTGCAACATGCGGATTAAAGCCATCACGCAATTCATTCGCTAATTTTTTAAATAAAAGTGATGCAAATGTAATTAAAAAAGTTTTCGTAGCCACATTGGTCTTGTTAAATGATTTGCACTTCTTAGATTTTGTTAAATTATTTGTTGATGGAACAGATATGCTTGTGAGAGCTTCTAAATATTACAAAATCACCAAAAAAGAAGTAAATGCATTAATTCAAGTTAATAAATGGAGTTTATTGCATGAAAACACACCACAATCAATTAATCGCACAATTAATGGATTAAAAGAAAAATTGGAAATCTATAAAGATGATGACGAACTGTGTAAAACAATTAATTTGGTCTTAAAAAGGATAAAAATATATAATACTCGTATTTACGAAAAAAAGGACATTTATCTCAATATTATGAATGAAAGAAATAATGATACTCTTTCAATCACTTTTCCAACCTCTTGTTGGATGAAAACAAAAAGAGGCAATTATGATTTTGCTTTTAACTTGCAAGAAATCATGACTGAAAATCATATAATATTGACTGGAATGCTCTTATCAGAATCAAATGATAGAAAAACAATCAAATATGTTCTAAATGACATTTATAAAACAATTAAAGTATTTATTGAAATGCAAAAAGAATTTGGAGAGCGAAGAAACTACAGTGAAATACAAAAAAGAATTCGCGAACACATTTTAATCGCAGATTCTGGCTATTTCTCTACAGAAAATCTCCATCATCTTTTTATAAATAAAATAAATGCATTAATCATGCCCAAAAAGTTATCTGAAGATCATAACAATAAATTACGGCGTGAAAACGAACAGGAAGAAAAAAGAAAATATTCATCTAAAAAAGATTTTGAAAGAGTTAAAAACGGATATATTTGTCCTGAAGGACGTTTTATGAGATTAACAAAAGTAAAACCTATCAAACACAGGAAACCACATAAAGATGATGGTCTTCCAGACAATTGTAGGGAAAAACGGTATTTCTTTGAAACATATTCTTGCAAAGGATGCTCAAATATTGAAAACTGCAAAAATCAAACTTTAATAATCCAATCTACAGACCTTAATTTCGAAATGACTGAAAAATTCTTGGATAAAAGAAGAAATATTCATTATCAATCTCGTTTTTCACGAAGTGAAGGAATAAATGGATTTTTGAAAGGTGATAATGGAGTTTTGAAATTAATCGGAACTACAGATAATGCAGTAAACAACGAGATCCAACTAAGAAACACCATTTACAACCTTACAAGACTAATTAATCTCAAAGACACAGCATATTGAGCGAAGAATGCAAGAAAGAGCCCAATAATCCATCATTAAGACAGACTGTACGCCGTATCATAAACGACCATTTTGAACTTGAATTCAGATAAATCCAAAAAATGGAAGTTCAATTTAATTTTTGAAATTCAAATTTAATAAAAATTGCGATTAAAAACCATCAAAAACAAGAAAAAAATAAAAGAATAACAGAACTCAAAAATAAAAAACAAAAATAAAGAACACTAAAAATAGAAAAAACAAGAAAAATTAAGAAAAAACGGATTTATTGACAAACCCCATAAAATTATGTTATTAGACAGTATGCTCTAATTTTAATTTGATTAAAAAGACTCACATAAAATATTATATAAGGATTTCAATTATTAAAAATTCATGTTTTAATTCTTAAATCCGCCTGTATATTGTTGTTTATGTGTTAGACAATGTATTAAGAAATAATACAAAAAATTTTTAATGAGGACAAATATTTATGGAAGTTAAAAAGAGTTTTTTAATTATATGTTTAATACTGTTCATAGTATCAATAGCTTCCGCATCAGCTACAGAGGTTAATCAGAACTCTACTGATGCAGAACAAGCAATTTCCATTTCAGCTGTTGATGTAAACTATGATACTGATTTGATTATAGATGATAATCAATCAGCGAGTGATGAATTACTTGGCATATCTATAAATGAAGAGGATATCCAATTTAATAAGGTAATTGGTGCTCCGGAGAATGATGAAAATCCTTTAGGTGCAGATGGAGATACATTTGTTCAGCTTAAAGCAGCTTTTAATGTAAATGCTGGTAATCCAATTAATACTTATGGTGACTATACGGCAACTGCACAGAATGATGCACAATCACCTCAATTAATCTCAGGAAACCATATTATTGATGGTCATGGTGGTACTTGGGATAGAACTAATAATTATGGAAATAGGATTCTTACTGTCAGTAGTGGTGTAAATAATCTTGTTTTTAAAAATATTACTTTTAAAAATGGGCATAATCAAGGAAACAATAATCAGAATGGTGCTGCAATATTATTTTCAGGAGATGTTACTAATATTACATTTGTTGCATGTACTTTTGATTCTAATCGTTTGATTTTCACTGCAGGAGATCATAATGCATTCGGTGGTGCTATAAACTTTGGTGGAACAGCAACTAATATTAATTTAATAAATTGTACTTTTACTAATAATCGGGTTACACCCCATGGATATACAAGTGTTGCTAGAACCGAAGCGGGAGATACTTATACTGGTCGTGGAGGTGCTGTTTTCTTCACTGGTGCTAGTGAAGATGTACATTTTAAAAATTGTGTATTTGATTCTAATCAGGCGATTACTGGTGGAAATCACGAATTCTCATTTGGAGGTTGTTTGTTTTTCGCAGGTGATGTAAATAATCTTGAAATAGATAATTGTAATTTTACTAATAATAATGTTACTGGGTCTGCAGCTGCGGGTCATAATGCTCACACTCAAGGGGCAGCAATTTATTTTGAAAGTTCTGTTATTAATACTAATATTACACAATCTAAATTTATCAACAATAAATGTTATACATTGATGTCTACTGGAAATTATCCATTTGACAGTTGTGGGGGGGCTATTTATTTCAAAAGCACAGCTTCACATATGAATTTCATAAATGATGATTTTGATAAAAATTCTATTTCTGCTAATTCAGTATCTGGTGCTACTTCATCACATGACTCTAATGGTTTTGGTGGTGCTATCTGTTTTATCAATACAATTTCTGATATTAATTTTACCAATACTAATTTCACTAAAAATTCTGCATATGCAAGTACTTCAAATGCAAATAATCAGGTGAAATCATATGGGGGTGCTATATATATTGGTGATACTACGGGGAATTTGAACTTTGATGGTTGTCATTTCTTAGACAATAAAGCATCATATGGGGGTCGAGGTCAGGCTTATACTGGTGCAATATACTTTGCAGGTTCTTCAACTTTAAGTAAACTAAACTTTATTAATTCTGAATTTACAAATAATAGTGCTACAGATGGTTATGGGGTAATGAACTTTGTTGTTGATGTGTCTGACGTTAAATTTATCAACACTTCATTTAACAATAACACAGGACCTAACTCCGCTGTTGAATTTACAAAATCTGTTTCTAATACAATATTTAAAAATGTAACTTTTTATAATAATAAAAACACTAAGGAAAATGAAGGCAATGGTATAACCAGTAATGGTGGAGCGATATCATTTATGGGAGTAATCAATAATTTAAATATTACAGATTCTCATTTCATCAAAAATAATGCTGAAAAAGGTTACGCGGGTGCTGTAATATTTTATAATGGTGGTAATAAGATTAACATCAACAACACTGAATTTGATAGAAATATTGCTAATTATGGTGGTGGAGCTTTAATGTTCTTCATATCAACTTCAGGCAATACTTATCAAAATCTCAATATCTCTTACTGTGAATTCGACAGTAATGTTTTATCAAGCACTAATGCTTATGGTGGAGCTATTTACTTCTATAATGCTAAAACTAATAATTTACACATGATTAATTCAACTTTCATAAATCATACTGCTAACTCCGGCGGTGCAGTAATGTTTTATTCCGGTGCATCTGATGTAACATATAATAATATATATATTATAGATTCCAACTTCACTAAAAATAACTGTACTGGTAAGGATGTATTTGGTGGTTCTGCACTTGCATTCAATCGTGTAGATAATTTATTAATTGACAACACTGTATTTGATAAAAACCATGCTTCCAATCAGGGTGCTATTCTTTTAGATTACTACTATAAGGTAAATATTACAAACTCTGAATTTACCAATAACATTGCAGATAAGACAGGCGGATCTGCAGTGTATATGTATCGTCCAGCTAATAATAATGTGAATAGTAAAGTTGTATTTGTCAATTCTTCATTTGATAGGAATGCTGGTAATAATGGTAATGGTGGTGTAATATACTTCTATAGTGATAGTGGTAATATATATTATAATTATGGAACTGAAATTGTTGGATGTAACTTTACTAATAATGGTCAGTATAATCCATATACTCGTAGTCAGGATAGTGTAATCTATTGGAGTTATGCTGTTGATGGTCTTATTAACGGTTCAACATTTGCGAATAATAATGGATCTAGTGGTACTGTATATTTATATCATTCTGATGTAGATATTTATGATTCAACTTTCACTAATAATAATATTAATAATGGTAATGGTGGTGCACTATACATTGATGCATCCTCTTCATGTGATGTTACTAATACTAAATTTGAGAGGAATGGTGCTAATGGTGCTGGTGCAATATATATTTCTAGTTCAGGCAATACTATTAAAGATTCAACTTTCATTAACAACACTGCTAAATGGACTGGTGGTGGAGCTATATATGCTGAAAATACTGTTTCATCCACTAAAATATATAATTCCACATTTGAGTATAATCATATGATTGAGACTACTTCCAATGGTGGTGCTATATTATATTACGGTGAGTCTTTAGATGTACAAAATTCAACATTCTGTTATAATACTGCAATCAATGGTGGAGCTATTTATTCATCCGGATCTAATTCTAATTTCTATAATGACACTTTCAAGTTCAATAATGCAACTGCAGATTATGGTCAATCCAATACTGGTGGTGGAGCTTTATGGATAACTGGAAGTGATATTGTAATCGATAAGTCTAAATTCATAAATAACACTGCTTCTAATTATGGTGGTGCTTTCCTTTCAAATCGTGAAAGAATGACTGTCAAAAACTCAGAATTTTACAATAACACTGCAGCAAAAGCCGGTGCTTTTGATTTATATAATGGGGATAACTCTAAAATACTCAATAATACTTTCACTAATAACTCCGCTATTTATGGTGGTGGAGCTTTATGGGTTTCTGCACAATATGCCACTATTGATGCTTGTAACTTCACACGCAATACTGCAGATTGTGGTGGTGCCATTTCCTTTGATCAGGGTAACAACATGATTTCAAATTGTAATTTTGTTGAAAACAGTGCAAATGCTAGTGGTGGAGCAATCTACAATAATCAATGGGGAAGTAATGTTATATTAAATACCACATTTTTACGCAATACTGCTCGTAACGGAGGTGCAGTATATACAGGTACTAATAATGCTCACGTGATTGATAACTCAACATTTATCGGAAATAGGGCAACCCATAACGGTGGTGCGGTTTATATTCTTGCTAATTTAAACAATACAGGTGAAAGATTTTATTCAGATTATAAATTGTTCTCCAATTATGCCGTTCTTGATGGCCAAACTCAAAGGGAGACATTGTCACGTAATGGATGGCAATCAGATACATATAAATATATTGTAGATTCTTACTTTGAAGATAACGTTGATTATTTAATGAATGTAACAGCAAGTGTCAGCGGTTTATCTGCTGTTATTACAGTCAATGTTCCTGTTGGCGGTAAAAATGGTGTTAACATCAAAGTTTATTATAATTTGAATGGAAGTGAAGTGTCTGATGGTATAATTTCAGGAGGCAGTAAATCCGGCCAATCCCAAATCTCTTCAAACCAGTATCACTATGATGTTATTGAAGGCGCAACTTTATCCAATGCAATATTCTTTAAGAATGATGTTTTAATTAACGGTAATATTACTAATGCAAAACTTGTTGACGTAATTGTTGAAAGAAACGGCGGCAGCGAAAAACTTGTAAGTGGTACTGTTGTTTATGCAGATGTGAATACTGTATGGGACTTTAATAAAACACAATCTGGTGTCATCACAATTAATGATGTTACTGTAAACAGTGCTACAGGTAAAGCTCCATATACATTATACAATTTAATTTCCGGTTTTTATAATGTAACTGCCAGCTATCAGAATGATGAATATTTATACAAGGAAAACTACACTTCATTCAGCATTACTGATAGTAAAGGGGATTTCACAATTTTACAAGGCTTAATTGATCGTGCTATAGAAGGTGACGGTATACTTTATTTAACAAGAAATTATACTTTCACAGAACGTTTGGATAAGACCCACATGAATATTACCGGAAAACTCACAATTTTCGGTAATGGATTTTCCATTATTGCTGACGGACACTGTAGAATATTTAACATTACCGCTGATGATGTTGTTTTAGATAACATTACATTTGAAGATGGTAAAAACACAACTGATAAAGGTGGTGCTATCTACTGGAGCGGTTCTAACGGTACTGTATCCAATTCATTATTCAGAAATAACACAGCAAATATTGGTGGTGCCATATACTTCAATTCATCTGCTTCTAACGCTAAAATTATCAATTGTACTTTTTATAACAATAATGCTACAGAAAATGGTGGTGCTATTGACTGTAATGCATCCCGTATGAATCTTACCAATACAATTTTTGATTCCAACAATGCTAAATATGGTGCTGCTTTATGTAGGGAAATCAATGCAACTGGCGGTTTCGGTTATAACAATACATTTATTGCAAACCATGCATATGTAAGTGGTGCAGCTTTGTGCTGGTTTAATGCTACAGGTATTGTAATTGACACATATTACTTCTATGATAACACTGCTGATGTGCGTGGTGGAGCTATATATGTAGGTCCAGGAAGTGAAAAATGTCAAGTCATTAACAGTACATTTAAAGGAAACAATGTAACCAATACTACCGGAGGTTATGGTGGTGCTATTGACTGGTTTGTACCTCAAGGTCTTGTACTTGGATCAACATTTATCGATAACAATGCATTTAATGGTGGTGGTATATATGTCGGTAGTGATTCAGGTAACTTAAACATAACTAACTCCACTTTTGAATTTAATAGTGCTGAAGAAAACGGTGGTGCTGTCAACTTGGCTTCATCTTCTGCAATGATTAACGGATCTCACTTCCACAAAAACCATGCTCATGGTGATGGTGGTGCAATCTATGTTGGAGGAGAAGGACTTACCAACAGTATATACGATACCTGCTTTGAAGAAAACAAAGCTGATAATGGTGTTGGTGGTGCTGTTGCATGGCTTGCCTCATCAGGAAATATCCTTGACTCTAATTTCACAGATAACTCAGCAATATACGGTGGAGGAATCTATATTGGAGGTAACTCTTCTCAAAGTAAAATCTCCGGCGTAATATTTAAAGGCAATAACGCTACTGAAAATGGTGGTGCTATTGACTGGAACGCAACAATGGGTAATTTAACAAACACCCAATTCATATCCAACAATGCTAAATATGGTGCTGCTTTGTGTAGGGAATCAAATTCAACAGGAGGATTTGGTTATAACAACACATTCACAGCTAACCACGCATATATCGGTGGAGCAGCTCTTGGATGGTTAGGTGCAGACACTATTAAAATTGATACATATTACTTCTATAACAATACTGCAGATGTTCATGGTGGAGCTATTTACATAGGCCCTAACAGTAATAACTGTAAAATTGTTAATTCAATATTCGAAGGAAATAATGTAACTAACAGTACTTCAGGATTTGGTGGAGCTATTGTTTGTATTGCTTCAAATACAACAATCGATAAATCTTCATTCAAAAATAATAATGCTCATGACGGTGGTGCAGTTTACGTAACCAGTCTTTCTGGTAATACAAATATTACCAAGTCCAATTTCACAGATAATCATGCTGTTGATTATGGTGGTGCTATTGGATTGAGGGCTTCTACCGTTCAAATTAATGAATCCTACTTTGATCATAATACTGCTTCCTATGGTGGTGCAGTTTATACCGGTGGTGTTGGTAGGGATAATTATATCATTAACTCCACATTTAAATCAAACAACGCTACAATAAACGGTGGTGCTGTTGACTGGAATGCATCATACGGTAATGTGACCGGTTCCACATTTGAAGATAACCATGCATATAATGGTGGTGCTATATATGTTGGTGTACATGGAGATGCAGGCGCAATCATTAATTCCACATTTAAAGACAACACTGCAGTTATGAAAGGTGGTGCTGTTGACTGGAATGCATCCTCAGGAGATGTATGGAACTCCACATTTGAAAACAACAATGCAAGTTACGGTGGAGCAATATTTGTTGGTGCACACAGCCATGAGGATAAAGTAATCAACTCCACATTCAGGAACAATCATGCTACCGTTAATGGTGGTGCAATTGATTGGAATGCAACATCCGGAGATTTAGAAGACTCCAAATTCTACTACAACACTGCTCGCAATGGTGGTGCAGTATTTGTAGGAGCAGAAACAAACAATGGTAAAATAAACAACTCTTACTTTGAAGGAAACTCCGCTACTTTAAAAGGTGGTGCTGTTGACTGGAATGCATCTGCAGGTAATCTTTTAAATTCTAACTTCACTAAAAACCATGCGATTTACGGTGGTGCAGTATTTGTAGGGGCAAAAACCAATTCAAGTTACATCATTAATTCAATATTCACTGAAAACAGTGCTGAGTCCAAAGGAGGTGCTGTTGACTGGAATGCATCTGCAGGACATGTTATTGACTCCCAATTCTACAACAACACTGCTAGTGTAAATGGTGGTGCTATATTTGTAGGTGCAAACAGTGAAAACGGTTTAATTAAAAACTCCATATTTGAAGGAAACAATGCTACCTTAAAAGGTGGAGCAGTAGACTGGTATGCTAAAAAAGGTAATATTACAGGTTCTAACTTCACTAAAAACCATGCTGCATATGGTGGTGCTGTATTTGTCGGATCACAATCCAGTGATGCTAACATTTTCAACTCAACATTCATTTTAAACTCTGCAAGTGAAAACGGTGGAGCTATAGATTGGAATGCATCCGCAGGAGATGTTGAAAAATCCACATTCGAAAACAACACAGCTAAATATGGTGGTGCAATATTCGTCGGTAAAGGTGCTGAGACAAGTACAATTATCAATTCCACTTTCAATGGTAACAATGCTAGCATGAGAGGAGGAGCTGTAGACTGGAATGCATCTTCAGGTTACATCACAAATTCCTCATTTGAAAGTAACAATGCACAATATGGTGGTGCTGTATTTGTAGGTCATGGAGCTACCAGCGGAGAAATCATGAACTCAACTTTCACATTAAACAAAGCAGACCGTTACGGTGGAGCTATATTATTCAATAACATTTCCAATGCTCAATTATTGAATTCCACTTTCAATGAAAACTCTGCTTATGATGGTGGTGCAGTATATGTATCACAATGTGCCGACTTCATAGTGGATTTAGCTGAATTCACTAAAAACAGCGCAACCAACTCTTCAGGTGCGTTATACTGGAATGGTCAATCAGGACATTTACATAATTCCACATTCACCAATAACACTGCTGATGTCGATGGTGGTGCTATAAGCTGGGAAGGTGACAACGGCCATATTTACAACGTAACATTTACCGATAACTCCGCAATCCATTATGGTGGTGCAATCGAATGGGAAAACAGTAATAATGGTATAATTAAGAATGTCACATTCGTCAATAACACCGCTCATGCCGGTGGAGCAATATTATGGAGAGAAGGATCCAATAATCTATTGGATAATGTATCATTCAAAGATAACTCCGCTCATATTTATGGTGGAGCAATTTACGGTATGGGTAGTTCAAATGCTACTATAAAAAATGCAACATTTGATAATAACGAAGTAACAGGAGATCCTGCTTTAATTATAGTTGATAACGGTGACGGTGGAGCTATCGCATGGAATGTTGCAGATGACTTGGAAATTTATAATTCAACATTCATAAATAACAGGGCAAATTCCGATGGTGCCGCAATATTTATCTATGAAGGGGATAATGTAACATTATTCAATTTAACAGTTGAAAATAACGAAGCTAATGACAGCGGTGCAATCTCTTTAAACTATATGGATGATTTAATTATTAATCAATCAACCATTAATAAAAACATTGCACATGAAAGCGGTTATGGTGGAGGATTAAACATTCTTCATGTAAACGGTACAGTTTATAATACTACATTTGAAGATAACTCTGCACTTTACGGTAATTCCATTTCAGTCAATCACGGTAATGTCAATATAGTTATTTCCAATCTGTCCGGTGAAAATCAGGTACTGAATATGTATGGAGCAAACACATCCTTTGTCAAAACTACAATTAATAATGGTGCAGATGGTGCTTATTCCATAATGAACTATGGTAATTTAAGTCTTAATAAAAACATTTTCGATTGCAGAATTATTAATATGGGATATATATTAACTCCTACAAACACTACAGTTTTAGATAATAAAACAATTATTGTGGATGAAGGCAGTATTGTGGACTTGAATGCAAGCATTGTCGACGATAATGGAAATGTGATTGTAGTCACTGATTCATTATTATTCAATGATTTAACCCATAATGTCACTTTCCCATCCGCTTATGTTGGGGATTATAATTATGGATCATTTTTAGATGCTCCTAAGGGCGTATCCGTTATTTCAGTTAAAGAAGGAGGATTACTTAAAAATACTGTTAAAACAGGAACTATCATTGCTAAAGGTGAATCAGACATCACATTCGTTGTTGAAAAACCTAATGAAGGTAGTGAAGTAACTATTAAGGCATATATCCATCCGGACACTATCCAAGGAAACATTTCATTCTATATTGATGGAGTATTCATGGGAAACAAATCCATTGAAAACGGTTTTGCTGTATTGAAATTATATAATCAGACTGCAGGAACATATACAGTTACAGCCACCAATATTGGTGACACTGACCATTATGGATCAAAAAATTCAACATTCTATACAATCAACTTATTTAAAACTAACCTTAATGTTAGTGTTGCTAATGTCGTATTTGGTCAAAATGCAACTGTCATTGCAACAACAAATGCAAATGGAACCCTAACATTCATATTCAACGGTAAGGAAGAAAAAGTTGAAATTGTTAATGGTGAAGCTAAATGGAACATCACAGGATTAAAACCTGGTGATTACTCAGTATTTGTGGTTTATGAAGAAAACGGTTACTATAACTTTGCTTACAATAAAACAACATTCACTATTGATAAACTCAATTCCACTGTTGATATTAATGTAACTACTCCAATCAATGTCGGTGATGATGCTGTCATTAATATTACGATGGGTCAAAACATTAATGGAACTGTAATATTATCTATTGGAGGAAATAACTACACTGTAAATATCCTAAACGGTAAAGGAAACTACACTGCAAGAGGATTAGCAAATAGCACTTATGATGTTAAAGCTATCTTTGCAGGTGATGATATTTACAATGGAAATGAATCCTCTGTCAAACAGTTATCAGTGAATAAAAACCCGATTGACGTTACATTAAGCGTAAATGACACTATTAAAGTTGGTCAGGATGCAATTGTCAATGTTGAATTAAGTGAAAACATCAACGCTACTGTAACTGTAAGTGTCAACGGTGAAAATTACACTGTATCAATTGTAAACGGTAAAGGCAAATTGGTATTATCCGGATTAGCTAATGCAACATACACTATTAATGCCACTTACGCTGGTGATGACAAGTATGTTAATGCAATTTCAAACACAGAAACTTTAGAAGTTAATAAATATGCAACTAACATAACTGTTGATGTAAACACTCCTGTTATTGCAGGCGATGATGCTGTTATTACTATTAACTTGAATGAATCAATCAACACAACCGTAAAATTAACTATTGGTGAGAATACTTATGATGTTGCTGTTGTAAATGGTGTTGGAACATACACTGCAGCCGGTTTAGCAAATGCAACTTATGTTGTTAATGCCACTTTTGCCGGTGATGATAAATATTCCGCTTCATCTTCAAGTATTAAAACTTTGGAAGTCAACAAAGTTCCTACAGCATTAACTATTAATGTGGATAGCCCGATTATTGTCGGTTCCGATGCAGTCATTGGCGTTGAATTGAATCAGGCAATTAATGCCACTGTTATTGTAAGCGTCAATGATAAAAACTACACTGTAGGTCTTGTAAACGGAAAAGCTAACTTAACATTATCCGGTTTAGCAAATGGCACATACACCATTAAAGCAATCTATGCTGGAGACAATAAGTATGTTAATGCAACTTCCAACATCGAAACTTTAGAAGTCAATAAAGTTGCTAGTGATTTAACAATCAATGTCGACAGTCCGCTTATCGTTGGCAGTGATGCGATTGTAAATATTACTTTGAATCCAAATATTAATGCTACCGTTCTTGTTTTAGTGAACGGAGTTAAATATTATGTTGCTGTTGTAAATGGTAAAGGTAATTTAACCTTATCCAATTTAGCTAATGGTACTTATGTAATCAATGCAACCTATGTGGGTGATGACAAATATATAAATTCAACTTCCACTACTGAAACTTTAGAGATCAATAAGGTCATTACTGCATTAACTATTGATGTGGATACTCCTATTGTCATTGGTGGAAATGCGGTTATTGGTGTTGAATTGGACCAAGCTATTAATGCTACCGTTACTGTCAGTGTAAATAATAAAAATTACACCGTAGGTATTGTAAACGGAAAAGGTAATTTGACCTTATCCAATTTAGTCAACGGAACTTATGTAATCAACGCTACCTATGCTGGAGACAATAAATACGTTAACTCAACTTCAAATACAATAACATTTGATGTAAATGCAATTCATACTCAGTTAAATATTAGTGTAAACAGCCCAATTAACGTGGGTGATGATGCGGTAATCACAATCAAATTGAATGAATCAATCAACACATCCGTAACTTTAAAAGTTGGCGATAAAACTTATGCTGTTGCTATTGTTAATGGTGAAGGCAGTTATAACGTATCCGGTTTAGCTAATGGCACTTATCTAATCAATGCAACTTATGCTGGAGACAGCAGATATGTTGGATCAAACAACCAAACAACATTGCTTGTAAATAAGATGGATTATAATATTGAAATCGATGTCATCGGTATCAGAGTTGGTGAAACTCAAACTATTAAGGTTATTTTACCTGCTGATGCTAAAATTGATGATAATCTGATTATTACGATTAATGAGACTGATTACGGTTTCACTGTTATTAATGGTGTTGCTTATATTGAATACACTGGCGTAAATTCAGGTAAATTTGTGGTCAACGTGACCTATGCCGGTGATGACAAGTATGTTGCTAAAAATAATACTAAATCATTTGTTGTAAGTCCTTCAACAGAATATGAAATAGGTTTAACTGTTGATGCACGTAAATATGGTGCAGACACTACATTTTCTGTTACTGTTCCTAACAATGTCGAAGAAAATGTAACCATTTCAGTTGACGGTCATGAATATTCACGCGAAGCTATTAACGGTGTTGCTACTTTGGTATTGAATAATTTAACTGGTGGTTTACATACTGTAATCGCTACTTATCCTGGTGACAGCAACTACCCATCCAAATCCAAATCTCAAATATTCACTATTAGAAAAGCGGATTCAACAGTTGACATTGAATTTACAACCCCTAAATTCGTCGGTGATGATGTGGTTGTAAATGTTACAATGGGTCAGGAAATCAACGGAACTGTAGTATTGAGTGTAGATAAAAACAATTACACAGTAATCATTACAAACGGTAACGGATCATACACTATTTCAGGATTAGCTAATGCAACTTATGATATTAAAGCAATATTTGATGGAAATAATGATTATGAAGGAAGCAGCTCTCAAACAAAGACTTTAGAGGTTAATAAAATCCCAACTGAAGTTACTTTAACTGTTAATGATACTGTTAAAGTTGGTCAGGATGCTATTGTAAATGTGGAAATAAATAAAAATATCAACGCTACTGTAGTTGTAAGTGTAAACAATAAAAACTACACTGTATCTATTGTAAACGGTAAAGGTAAACTAACATTAACCGGTTTAGCTAATGGTACTTACACTATTAATGCAACTTTCGCAGGTGACGATAAGTATATTGGAGATGTTTCAAACACTGAAACTTTAGAAGTTAATAAATATGCAACTAACTTGACTGTTGATGTAACCACCCCGATTATTGTAGGTGCTGATGCAGTCATTACAATTAACTTGAATGAATCAGTCAATGCTACTGTTAAATTAACTGTAGGCGATAACACTTATGATGTGGCTATTGTTAATGGTGCCGGAACATTTACAGCATCCAATTTAGCAAATGGAACTTATGCTGTTAATGCTACATTTGCAGGAAATGACAAATATTCCGCTTCAGCTTCAAGTGTCAAAACTTTAGAAGTAAATAAAGTTCCTACTGAATTAACTGTTGATGTGGCTCGCCCAATTGTTGCTGGTGCTGATGCAGTCATTGGCGTTGAATTGAATCAGGCTATTAATGCAACTGTAATTGTAAG
>JAFUBV010000412.1 GCA_017460025.1 Methanobrevibacter sp.
ACAGGTGCTACTGGTGAAACCGGAGCAAAAGGAGACACAGGAGCAACCGGTGAAACTGGTGCTAAAGGAGATACTGGAGATACCGGTGCAACTGGTGAGACCGGAGAAACCGGTGCTAAAGGTGATACTGGTGATCCATTCACAATTTTCAGAACATATGAAACTGTTGAATCTATGAATGCAGATGCGGCTAATGTTCCTGAAGGATCATTCGTAGCTATTCAATCCACAGTCGAAGAGGACGCAAACGCACAATTATATTTAAAAGGAGCAAACAGCTTTACCTTCATAATGGACATGTCCGGTGCAACAGGTCTTAAAGGAGACACAGGAGCAACCGGCGCTACTGGAGCTACTGGTGCTACAGGTGCAACTGGAGATAAAGGTGAAACCGGAGACCAAGGTCCACAAGGATTAACCGGAGAAAAAGGAGATACCGGAGCTACTGGTGAAACTGGTGCTAAAGGTGACACTGGTGAAACCGGACCTCAAGGTGATAAAGGAGATAAGGGTGATACTGGAGCTACTGGTGAAACCGGTCCTCAAGGATACAGTACTATCATCAAAGGAAGCTATGCAAGCTATGCTGATTTAATCGCAGCACATCCAACAGGTACAACTGGCGATGCATATCTTGTTGACGGAGAGCTTTACGTCTACCAATAAAACTAATTCCATTAAATCCCTGAAGGAAGTACTGAGCTAAAACGGTACTTCCTTTTTTTTTAAAAGATTTTCAAAGGTGATAATATGTCATGGGTAAATGTAGGAAACATAAAAGGAGAAACAGGTGCAGACGGCACAAGTGTTAATGTATATAAGGATACAGCACACGGTCAAATAATTTTTGTTGGTGATGATACAGAAGCGACAATTTATCTCAGTGAAATTAAAGGGGCTAAAGGTGATACTGGAGCAACTGGTCCTGCAGGTCCTGTTAATATGACTTCAACATTAGACACAACAGATACAACAAATGCAGTAACAAACAGTGCAATAGCTACAGCTATTGAAGATGTTACTGACCAAATAGGAGCAATAACTTCAGCACAAACTGCAAACTTAAACTTATTAGGGAGTTGATGTTAATGTCAATAGCCAGTACGGTATTAACCGTTAATGAGAGATTGGAATTAGCTCGAACGTTAATGAAAGAAAAATTAACCGCTAACGGAAAAAGTTTCTTAGATGATGATAATCTCAATGATCTCATTGAAAGATGGAGATGTTTATATTTTGACAGATGCAACATAAACAACATTTCAGACTGGACAGTTAACGGGAGCTTATCTATAACTTATGATTCAACAAATAAATGTTATAATCTCTTAACAACTTCAAATGAAAAATTTGGATATGCTACTGTTGATAGCGAATATTTTAAACTTCCAGTAGCTATTGAATATGATTTCATGTTAATGCAAGGAGCAAATGGCAGGAATAATCAATTAAGATTAGGTTTATATAATCCCTGGAGTGAATACTCATCATCAACTCCATGCTTTGCAGTCATAGGTAATGTTGCAAAATATTCATCCAGCGCTACCGAAATAAGGAGTGGAGATATTAGAACTACTACTTCAGATTCATTAGAAGTTATTGTTAATAATTCCAAAGCATATTCAACTGGCGTATGGTATCATGCAGTTTTAACAATATCAAGCACAACTACAACATTTTTAATAACTCGTGACGGAAACACGTTTGTTTCATTATCAGCAACAACTCCAACAGGTCTTGATACCAATTATAACGATAATCAGTTATGTTTAAGCAAATGTTACAATTCTTCAACAAATATTAAAATAAAAAATATTAAAGTTTATGGGGTGTGAAAATGTCTTATACTCAACCAGATTTATCTCAAATACTTCAAAATGAAACAACCCTTAATAATAATCTAACAACCGCTCAAACAAGGTTAAGAAGTATATTGGACAAGGAAGAAATCGGATATACTTCAGGAGATGGTGTAATACCATTGATTAGGAAGTTACCTATCCCAGAATTGGCAAGTATAAACATATACTTTGAAAACATGTTCACAACTGGTGCGAATGTTAATGTTGAAATAACAACAAGAGACACCAACGGAGATTTAATGCCTAATGCAAATGTGGATATGTATAGGCTTGACACTACCCGTTGGGGTCAGCCTGTAATAAATTCATTAGGGACAATAACAACTGGATCAAATGGTAAAGCTACATTAAGTGTTTCACCTCCTTCAGAAAAAGGATTTTTCTATATTCAAGGAAGAAACGACAATATTGTTGGCGGTCAATATGGGGTATATTGTACTACAGCTGTTAATGTTGAAGACTTAAACTACA
>JAFUBV010000413.1 GCA_017460025.1 Methanobrevibacter sp.
ATTACCCGAATAACTAAGCAATCTGAAAAATTTATTTTTATTTTTACTTTCTGACAATTATATCACCTAAAATATTTTTTAGGTTTACCTAAAAATTTAAAATTTACCTAAAAAGGCAAAACAATAAAAATATTCTAAAAAATAAATAAAGAACAAATTTAAATTAGTTTAGTTAAAAATGATTAAATAAACCTATTTTTAATATAAAATATAATTTAAATTAATATATAAATATTTTTGAACTGAAAAGTCAACAAATATGCCAAAAAGACAAAAATTATTTTCTGTAATCTGAAGGCGTGCAATCGACATAATCCTTAAATGCCTGGCTGAATTTTGAAGGTGAAGAATAACCAACCATCTTAGATACATCAGTGATAGAATAAGACCCCTCATCAATCAGTTTGCAAGCATAATCAAGCCTATACTCCTTTCTCCAATTATAAATAGGCTTCCCATAGACTTCCTTAAAACAGTTTTTCAATGTCGTTTTACTGATACAATATTTGCCTGCAAGCTCATCAATAGTTATTTTACTTCCCAAATCATTAATTAAATCATTTTTTACATTTTCAACAATTTCAACTTGCTTTTTTGAAAGAGAAATATTTTCATGATTAGTAAAATTAGTGATTGAGAAAAACAACAATAACTCGATACATTTCAATTTATAATAAGGCAATCTGATTCTATTTTCAACACTATATAACTCACCGATTACATTGTCAATTTTTTCATTGGACCGGATTAAAACATATCATTTGGATTTTTCAAGATTCTCATCAAATTCAATCAAATCAAAATCAGGAATATACTTTGTAACATAATCATTCGCCACATCAACATCAATGAAAATCTCCAAACCCTTATAGAAACCCAATGGGAAATCAGCTAATGTTTTAGTTAAATCATAGACACTGATGCACAAATCCCCTTTTCCAAAATAGATTATTTTGTCATCACCAACACTATAAGAATACCTTCCGCTCAGGCAATGGTTAATTTCAAGTAATCTGGAAGGAATCTTATCTTCAATATATACCTCATCATACTGCTCCAGATTAATGTCAATGAATGCAAGCACTATACCTGGAAATAATGAATAGGTTTCGAATTTTCCATATTCTCCCAAATCTATGATTTTTTTATCATCATCACAAATTAATGAATAATCAGCCACCAAAACATTCTCAAATAATCCATAGAGATTTTCATTCATATGAATAGTTATATTAACAATACATATAAAACATTTCAAAACATATAATTATATTATAATAAAAGTTTAGGAAAAATCCAAAATGTCATTTAGAAAAGATGAAATGTTAGTAATGCCTGCAGTAGACATTAAGAACGGAAAATGTGTGCAGCTTGTTCAAGGCCAGCCAGGCAGTGAAATGGTTGAAATAGAAAATCCGGAAAATGTTGCTCTCCATTGGGAAAATAAAGGAGCAGAAAACATCCATGTTATTGATTTGGATGGGACAATTGACGGAAATACCAGTTTGCCTGTGATTAAAAAAATATTGAATGAAGTTTCAGTGCCTATACAGCTGGGCGGCGGAATCCGGGATGTTGAATATGCAAAACAGCTCCTGGATTTGGATATTGAAAGGTTAATCATTGGAACCATGGGAATTCAAAATCCGGAAACGATAACAGCATTATCCGATGAATACGGATCTGATAGAATCATGATTTCCCTTGACAGCAAAGACAATAAGGTTGTCATCAAAGGATGGCAGGAAAAGATTGACAAAAGCCCAGCCGAGATTTCAAATGAGTTTAAAGAGCGTGGCGCTGGAAGCATCTTATTTACAAATGTTGATGTTGAAGGCCTTTTGGGCGGATTTTATACAGACCCGTTAATTGAACTTAAGAACTCTGTGGATTTGCCTATAGTCTATTCCGGAGGAATTACAACAATAGATGACATTAAAAAGCTAAATGAAAGTGGTGTGGAAGGAGTTGTAATAGGTTCTGCACTTTATAAAAATAAAATTGACTTGAAAGAAGCATTGAAATACCAGAAGAGGTAGAATATAATGAAAAAGGTAATGGCAAGCGGAACATTCGATTTATTGCATCCGGGACATGGCGTTTATCTTCAGGAAGCAAAAAACCTCGGAGGATACAATTCCAAACTTTATGTCGTAGTTGCAAGAGACTCTACAGTAGAAAAAAGAAAAAGAGTCCCTATTGTTGGTGAAAATCAACGTTTGGAATTTATTAAAATGTTAAAACCCGTTGATGAAGCTTATTTAGGTAACGAAGAAGGAGATATCTTTAAGATTGTAAAAGAGATTGATCCCGACATCATAGCTATCGGGCCTGACCAGACCCATAATGTTGAAAAGCTGCAGCAGGCCATTGATGAAAGAGGCCTGAAGGCTCGTGTTCAAAGGGTGAAAGTTTATCATAAAGATGAACTTGACAGCAGCTGTAAGATCATTAAAAAAATTAAAAATACCGATTTCGAAGGAAAAATTCTAGATAACTGTGAATAGGAGGAC
>JAFUBV010000037.1 GCA_017460025.1 Methanobrevibacter sp.
TAAATATTAATCTTTTTTCCACCAAATCAAAATCCAGTCTGCCTTATCCTTTTTGTTGTATAATTTTCCGGTTTCAGGGTCTTTGGTGAGAATATTTTCTAAATATTCTTTTAATTTATCTTTTTCCTTATCATTCAATTCACTGACCGGGGGGAATGTGGGTTAAATTTTAGTGAAAAAATAATGTCCCCGAAATTAATTGAAAATGACTTCAAATATGCTCAGTTAATATTGATTTCAGGGAAACCTACCTATAAAATCCCTGTGAAAAATGATGTCCCTATAAATATTTTTAAAGGAGAATAAATAGATGTTTAAAGCTACGATTCCTGATTGGTAATTGGATTGTGCACTGCGATATATATGAAAGGGTTTTGGGAATTGAGTTTTGAATAGCAGATGGATGATGTTAATGTAAATATTATTCTAATGACTTAAATTTTTTTTCGATCATAAAACAAAATCGCTATATATATATATTCTTTGATAAATTTTTAATCATCAAATATAGTTATAATGTATGTAGATTTAAATAAATTTAAATTACTATTTTACATTTAATTATAAAATGGAGGTTAATAATGAGTAACAATAACTCTAAGAATGTTTTGATAATTTTGTTCATAATAGTAACAGCTATTCTTGCTATAGCTATACAGTACTACTTCCCAATAATTTCTATAGGCGGTTCGGCATTAGATTTAGGTTCGATATTTATTCTTTGGTTAGGCATAGCATTTATTGGTTTACTAATACTTGTACCAATCCTTGACCGTATTGACAAAAAAGAAAGCGGTAATGGTAGTATGTATGTAAGAGAGTGTAAATCCTGTGGATATACTATTGGTGATCCTAATGGTAAATTAGACTCTATGAAATATAATACTACTTGTTTTAAATGTGGTTCATCCCACATGGAATATCGGAAAGCTACACGTGATGAAGAAAATAAAATGAAATCACATTTGATGGATGTCTATAAAGGATGATATGATGGGGTTATTTGATAGATTTAAAAAAGAAGTAAAAGAAGTAAAAGAAGAATCATATGATTATGATGCACCTCTAGATAAAAAGAGAAAATTTATCAGCCAAATTACTGATGAAAAAGTATTATCTGACATTGTTAAATATGACCAAAATAATGAGATTTGCTGGGAAGCTTTAGATAAAATACAAGATAACAATATTCTAGCAGAACTTGTGACTAAGGATTTTGGAGGAGAAGGCCCATATAGATCTTTCGGACGTTTTGGAGATGATGCACTATCACTTATTGATGATGATGAAATATTACATGATATTTATATGAAATCTTGGACATGTCTAAGTACTGAGGTTTTAAGAAAAATCTCAAATGAAGATTTATTAAGGGACATTGAGAATAATGCTGAGATACAATGTCATAAAGATAAAGCAAGAACGGTACTAAGTGAACGTTAATGTTATTATATTAAATCAAGAGAAGTTTTTTTTCTTTTAATTTAATGATTCCACATTAACATTAACTGAAACCCTTTCAAAATCTAATGGTTTTCCACTTTGATATATATGAAAGGGTTTCATAAAATAAGTTTTGAATAGCTAATAGCTGTTGTTAATGTAATTATGGAAATTCACTTGCTATGTCATGGTACTTATCACTAACAATACCTACAAAGTCTTTTATTTCACCTGTGACTTCTAAAGTATCGATATCTACTTCTTTGAGATAACAAATACTGTTGATGTTTGAAACGAATGTTTCCTACTGTAATTTACAAAACTAAATCAATTTATCATTGATGAAGAAAATCAGAGAATGGTGATGATAGTCGTGAAACTGATGATAATACAGTTAAAGTTGTTGAAATAGATGATGAGTTATATTTGTTATTGGAAATATTCAATGATTGGGTCAATGAAGATGATGACTTTCGTCTTTTAGAATAGGAAACAAAGGAATATTGTGAAGAATGTAAATTGAATCTCAATGTCACGTTTACTCAATCAATAAGTAACTTACATTAAAAAAGTAAACTATTAATTAAATCTATTTTACTACTATATATACAATTATCTCATTATGACATAAACTCCTTAAATTTCAAAAAAATGGAGGGTAGTTATTCTCTAAATTAATAAATATGTTTTATTTTTTACCTTCTAGACGTTTAATGGATTTGATTAAGTTATCAAAATCAGATTCATAATTTCTATCCTGATTTATTCTAAATTCTTTATATTCATTAATCGCATGTGTTTTAGCTTCAATAGTTGAAACTTCGCCTTTTCCTTCTAAAATAGGCAATTGACTTAATTCAAGATATCCGTAAAGTAAGGATTTCCAATCTTTCATGAATGTTGGTTTTTGGGAATTTGCCCTTGTTTCTGCTAATGTTAAAAAACCGTCAACTAGCATATTCAATGAATCTAATTCAATTTCATTTAAATAATTTTTTGAAATTACTACATCTGCCTGTAGGATTTTTCCATGAGGAGCATCTTCCCATGTTGTTAATCCCATGTTAAGTTTATTTTTATTGCTGCGGGATTTTATGATTTCAGCAGCAGTTTTGCCTGTTATAGCAAACAACAACATGTTTTGTACAGTAGCAAAGAAATCTTTTGTTTCATCAGCATCTAAATTGTAATCTGCACTTGTTGCATATAAATCTGTAATTTTTTGATTGAATCTTCTTTCGGATACATGTATTTCTCGAATTCTGGAAAGCAAATGATCGAAGTAATCTTTCCAGAATCTTGTACCTTTTTTTTTAATAAATCATCATCCAATGCAAAACCTTTTACAATATACTCTTTAAGTACTCCTGTTGCCCATTTACGAAAATGTGTTGCCTGTTTTGCTGTTTACACGATATCTGGCTGAGATTAGGTATCTAAGCTGTATGATATTGGTTGTGTTTTCGCATCAGGATTTATAATAACGATTTCACTATTATTGAAATCGTTCGGATTAAATGTAACTTCTGATTTTACCAAATCTCCAGACTCTAAAATATTATTTAAATGAGTACTTATTGTATTAAGTTTGAAACGAATGTTTTCTAATGAAATATTCAAAACAATATACAAAACGTAAAAAATAAATATAATAATAAA
>JAFUBV010000414.1 GCA_017460025.1 Methanobrevibacter sp.
ATTGAAGTGATAATATATTCACCGGGATTAAGGTTTATGTTCAATTTGGCCAAGCCTTCATTATTTTCAACTTTACGGTCATAAAACACACCGTTAATGTTGAACCTTACTGTTGATCCAACTGCAAGATACTTGCCTGTACCGTCAAGGAAAGTAGCGGAATATTGTGTGGCATTCTTATCCATTTTAACAATATCACTGCCGTTGACCGTGGATAATATAACTACATTAGAGTCTATGACAATATCTCCTGAAGATACAATAACCGGATATTCACCAGGTTTTAAGTTTAAAGCAAGAGAAGTTAAACCCTGTGAATCTGTAGTTCTGCTATAATCCACACCATTAATTGAAATTACAACACTTCTATTGGAAACAGGATTATTTTCAACATCTGAAAGACTAACATGAAACCTTTCAGATCCGCCACAGTATTTGGTCACATTCTGCGCTGAAATTGAAATATCTCCAGTTTCATTTAAAGAAAGAAAATCATCATCCTGAGAAGTCAATATCGAGTTAGAATTGATATCTGAATCCATGAATGATGAATCATCAAAATTAAAATCATCACTAGCACAAACACCAGTAACTGATAATATTAAAAATAAAGAGCAAATTAAAATAAATTGCTTTTTCATAATCTAATCACTCCATTTCTGTATTATTAAAATATATATTGAAAATGATATTTAAAAATATAGTAAAAAAAGAATATTGAAAAAATTTCAATATTACAAATCATAATGGATATTATGCAGTTTATAAAGACACACTGAACTGCTTGAAGGGAATGCATAAATCATATAGTCAAGCTCTTCTAAAGTTATTTTTTTATTTATGATGAATGCAAACATGTTTGCCACATTTTCCGCATCGGCAGCATATATTTCAGCACCAACAATCTGCAAATCCTTATCAACAATAACCTTGGCTTCAGCGGTAGTATCGTTTTTAAGCTCCAATGAGTAGGAATTTCCATATCTGATTGTATGTACGCCATATTCATCTGATTCTTCAGCAATATATGCCGGAACACCGACTGTAGCTATTCTTGGAATGGTATATGCAACTGCAGGTATTACAGGATATGTTATCTCATCGGCTTCCCCCAACAACTCTTTTGCCAGATATTTTGAGTGATGTATGGCCACAGTCACCAATTTAGGTATTCCAGTGTCTGCAACATCTCCGGAAGCATAAATATTGTCAACTTCGGTTTGAAGGTGTCCGTTAACTTTTATTCCACTTTTAGTATATGTTAATCCAACATTTTCAAGACCAATTTCATCAACATTAGCTTCTCTTCCCATAGCTGCCACCACATAGTCTCCGGTTAAGGACAATCCGCTTTCACAAATTACCGTAAAACCTTCTTCATATGAACGATTATCTATTTTAGCTTCAGGATCTCTTAAAAATTCATCGGAATTCTGTGCATTGGAAACATTTAAAATTTTTGCTTCGGGATCTGCAATTTCAACATTGCTTATTACCTCTTTTACTTGCTCGTTAAAGTGGAAATGTATATTTTTTTGCTTTAATGTTTCAATGACCTTTTGGACATATGGCTGGTGGAAATACTTCAATGCCATATCTCCCCTGATGATTACGTCAGCTTCACAACCTGCTTCAGCAAGAATAGATGCGAATTCCATACCTACAAAACCCGCACCAATGATTATAGCATGATTTGGAAGCTCATCAATGTCGAGATAATCCGTACTGTCATGTAGGAATTCCTTACCCTTAATGTCCGGGATGACTGGTTTTAGGCCAGTGCATATTACAATTTTTTCAGTGGTGAATTTTTCATCCCCAACCTGAACCGTATGCTCATCAATTATCACGCCTTTTCCATGAGCAACATCCAAGTCATACTCCTTGAATTTGCCGTCCAGAAACGGTGCCATATTTGCAATACGTTTTCTTTTAAATTTCATTAATG
>JAFUBV010000415.1 GCA_017460025.1 Methanobrevibacter sp.
TATAACTTTTCTGCTATTTCACTATCAGGAATTGTGTTAATATTTAATGCCAATTCAACCTTATCAAGAACCAATTGAGTCTCGTCCTGAATAATATTTTCACTTCTAAGAATGTTTAATCCTGACGGAACACATCCATTAAATTCATAAGAATAATCCAGACGTAATTTATCAAATACTTCAACAGGAACAATGACAGATAATGCATCATTATCCTGTTTTAAATAATAATCTAAAACATAATCTATAGTTTCTGTTGAAATAAATGGTAAATCAGCATTAATAAAAAGTAAAATGTCTTTTTTAGACTGTTTTTCAAAATAATCCAAAATATAAGATAAATCCTTTAAATAATCCTCACCGGAAGTATCCAAAATAGTAAAATCACCATCCAATGATTTCAAATAATCAGTGGTTTCACAGGTATTAGGACTAACAGCAATAACTATTTCATCGATTAATTTAGATGATTCTAAATTGTCAAGCACATATTTAATTAAAGGTTTATCATGTAATTTGAAAAGAGGTTTTTCAACAGGAACTTTAAGTCTAGTTCCCATACCTCCAGCCATCAAAATTGCATAAATCATGATAAACCACAATTATCTAAGCGAATTTACCGCCAGCCATTTTCATACGATCTTTAAGGATGCATCTTCCACCTTGTTTACCACCAATAGGGACTTTAGGCGTACCCATAGAATTCATACAACGAGCCATAATTGCAGAACCTAAAGCAAGACCATCTTCAACAAAAACCACATTTTCAAATTTATCTTGAACAGCTTCTAAAATAAGTTCGGGCTTACGACCGGTAATACCTGCCCTTCCAGTAATACCTAACGCAGATCCAGGAACAATAACATTTTCAGCAAAAGCAACATCCAAAACCCTTTTAACAATGTTTGTACTTACATAGTCAAGAGTTGAAAGCAATGTTGGAAGTCCATCAGCATCATAGAATTGTGCACCCAATTCCATAAGTTCAGGAAGTTTATCACCATTAAACCCTACATCACATCCGATTAAAGTAGTACCTGCTTTTTCAGCAGCTTCCGGATTAACGGGAACTGTACCAAATCTATCAACATCAACAGGTACTTTAGTAATATTAATTAATTTATGAGCCTCTAATGCATTAGCTTCTGCTTTCTTATGATCAGCTTTTTTCATTGCCTTTTCAGAATATAAATCTAATGCAGCACCATTTTTCTTATCAATCTGACCGGAACCCCTTGCTAAAGAATCACTAACTACCCCCGCAAGACCTAAGAAGTTTCCAACAGTATTAGCATAAGGTTCATTATCATTAACTATACGTCCAGCCAATGTTGAACCAAAATCTAGAGAAACACAAGGATTTCTGTAATCAACATCAGTCCATTTAGCACCTAACTTAATACCTGCAGTAACAAGTTCCCCTTCCATCTCATTTGCAACAGTTTCCTTACCTTCCGGAGGAACAACACTTACAACAGCACCATCAAACAAAATATTTTCTAAAAGAGAATGCTTTTGCAATCTTTCAGGAAGTTGATTAATACCCATTGCAGGAGACATTTTTCTAGGCGGAATATCAGCTTCAAGACAACCATCAGCCAAAGCAATAATTAATTGTCCTGCTTCCTCAGCAGTAGCAAAACCTGCAGTTACCCCTGTTGATCTTACAACAAAGTCCAAATCCTCATCTTTATCAACATTACATTTTCTTAAAGATTCTAAAACAGTATCTCTAATTAATTCAGTGACAGCTTCTTTAGATAATTCAATACCCCAAACAGTTTTACCAAAAACATCTTCATTAGGTTTAGGTGGTCTGATATCCCTTGTCATTTTAACAGTTTTATTTAATAAATAGGATTCACTAGTGTTTAAATTAGTGGCCATGACAATGGATTTTGTTGTTGTATTTCCTAATTCAACAGAAGCAGTTACATAAAAAGTATCCGGTTTTTGAACAGCACCCGGACTTGCAGGACCTGCCCTTTGAGCTCTTAAAGAAGCTAAATTACCCTCTTTAGAATGAGCAATGATAGGCTTAGGACCTTTTTTGAAAATTTTACTTAAAAAAGACATTATTAAACTCTCCAAAATATAAAGTTAATTAATAATATCTTATTAAGATAATATAAATTTTATTAAAACTTTTTGAAAGATAGTTAAAAATATTAAAAAAATAGAAAAGATGATTAGATGAAATGAATCATCTAATCGGGACCCTTTTTATCTATAATAATTTGTTAATTGGGTGGTCTTCTACAGGTTCAGTACCAATTTCTTTTGCTGCTTCAGCAATCATAATATCTGCCATACCACAAGCAGGGAATGCTAATTTAGCGTTTTCGATTGGTCCAAAGAGAACGAAGTCCCCACCAGCCATTTGTTGAACGATGTTAGAACCGATATCACAAACAGGCCATGCTTCTTTGTGTTCTTTTTTGTATCCTCTTAACCAGTCCCATGCGGATGGAACGTTGTGAATACCAGATCCTACAGGGTAACCCCATTTGGATTTAACTGCGAAAGAAGTTCTTACTGCAGGTCCTGCACCTTGACCTAATGGAGTAACAGCTACGTCCATCCAAGGTTTGGTAATTCCACATTCATCAGCAATTTCGAGAATACCTTGGTCAATTACTCCTCCACCAGTTTCCCAGATTTCAATTTTACCTTCAACACCAGGGTTCATTGGGTTGAAACCTAAGAGAATTGATGCATCGATGTCTGAGTTTTTAACAGCTTCGATTTCTTCAGGTTCAGCAGCCATACTTAAGGAGTTGTAAACAGCTCTTTCAGTTAATCCAACTTCTTGAACATATTCTACCCCTTTAATTTTTGCAGCAGCTGCAGTTGAATCTATAAGGAAAGGTTTGTCACATACATCTCCTACGAATTCTAAGTATTTTACCATAGCTTCAGGAGTTGCACCGAAAGTTTGTACTACACAAGGGTTTCCGGTTACATCTGACATTTCTTCCATAGTTTTAATTCTTTCTTCAGCAGCATCTTTATCAAAGATACCTTCTTTTTCATCACTAATAATGTTGTGTCCGCCGTAAAAGATTGTACCTGCTAAAACGGTAGGGTATTCACCAGGTTGACCTCCCATTTTCATTCCAGCAATATCAACGACGAGTTGTTCTTTCTCAAATCTAAACATAAGTATAAACCTCCTATAACAAGGCAGTTAACATTGAAGCTATACCGAATTTTATAGCAACAATTAAAATTATTAAACCAATTATAATACCATATAATATACCAACATCTCTACCAGTTTGTTGGCCTAAACGTTGATAGTATTCTCCAACAGTGAAATCAACTTTTTCTTCTGCTTCATCTAATTTAGCAATAGCAGCGTTAACTTCATCAGTAGAAACCATTACTTGAGGTATTGAATTTTCTTCACTCATTTCTAAACACCTCTAAAATCCTGCTAATTTTGCAATTAAAGGAATAATTACAATTAAAAGTATTGCAATGCATGCGCCGTAAGCAAAACCTTTAAATCTTGTTGCGAGTAAACCAGCAAATAATTTACCTTCTCTTGCAAGGAGTTTTGCACTGTATTCAGCATCATCTGCTGCAGTTTTCATTCCACCGATATTTGGTTTGTTTGAAATTTGTACCATAATCATGTCCTCCTATAACAAGAATAAAACTCCAATAATTAAAGTAAAAGCTAATCCGATCATTATACCTTGGACTTTACCTGCATAATTACCAGCCATATTTCTTTGGACAGCACCGACCATATCAATTTTAGTGTTTATATCCCTAATTCTTGATTCGATAAGAGCGGTCTCAGCAGAAACAACTCTAACTGCTTCTCCTTCTTCTTCCTCTCCGCCGTCTTCATCTACAGAAATAACCATAGCTTCTTCTTCAAAAGCACCTGGATCTTTTTCTACACATTCATTAATTTTTGATTGAATTGCTCCAATGTCTTCGGTATCGATTAAATCAACAATTTCTAATTGTTGTTGGAATCTTTCAACACCTTCGAGAGGAACATTTTCTACGAAAGGAATAGCACCAGTTGCACCAATAATTTTCTTTTTGTCAGGGTCAGCACCGTTTTCGTGTAAAGCTTTAAAACTTTGTCCAGTAATGTGACCTTGTACTTCAGCACCAGCTAATATTAAGAAACGAATATTAGGGTTAGAAATAATATTTGCAACTACTTTTTCAATTCCTAAGTTTTCTGTTTTACATGGACCTGCAATAGCTGCTCCAGATAACTCAGCTTCAATGTGAGAAGCGAGAGTAGTTACTGCAACAGGGCTTTCAGGATCACCTACAATGTAATCCCCACTAATAACCGGCCAGCCATCTGCAGGAGCTTTTTTATCAGCCATCTATAATACCCCCATTGCTTGTAAAATTGGTAATGCAGCAAATATAATGAATGTAGCTAACAAGAAACCATATACCATGTTAGTTAATAATCCTGCAGTAACATAAGAACCTTCCCTTCCAGGGTAAGATCCAACAGGACTTGTGTATGGGTCTAATGAAGCCATTAATTCATCAGCAGCCAATTCGACTTTTGCTACTTGTTCGTTTACATCATCCATAGATAGGAGAACAATTCCTGAACCTAAAGATGATCCGATAACCCCAGTTGAAGGGTCTAATGCGAAATTCATTTCAGGTACAACCTGAATCATAGGTAACATTTGAGCCATATTTAATTCCTCCTAATCTATTGTTCCACTTTAGGCCATAATCCAGCCCATTTGGTTGATGCAGCATCATTACATGAAGCAACTACAAATGCTCTGAATGAGATAATCCAACCAATTAAACCTACTATGAATACGATGAACCAACCGAATCCACCAGATGCAACAGATAATAAACCAACGAGAGTCATGGATAAGAATGCAGTAGATGCTGCACATTTTAAAGTTCTGACTTGATCTTCGTTAGGTCCTAAACATGCGTTGAATGGATGTTGGATAGCCATAGTACATAAGATAAATAATACTGCAATGAAACCAGTTGCAACTACATTTTCGTAAATAGCAGTCATGTCATATGAACCTGCGATTGCAACAGAGAATGCAAGAATTGATAAACATGCAGCACCAGCAATTTCAATAGTACATTGAAGCATAATAGGTATTTTCATTCCTACAATTTTAGTAGCAACTAAAGCGATAATAGCACCAATAATTACAGCAATAACAAGAGCTGCAATAGGTCCAATAATAGCAATGTTAAGAATAGTTGCTAAACTAATACCTGCTAAAGCAGAGATTACACCAACGGATAAAGACATGTAACCAATAGAGGGTACACCAGTACCTAAACCGTAACTTGCTACTCTACGAATAGCATCTGATCCCCATACGATAGCACAAACAGCACCAAGACCTGCAATAACAGATCCAGCATCACCTAAAAATCCAGTGAGATAAATAGCAAGTAATCCACCAACAATACCTAAAATAAGTAAATGTGTTGAACTTACTGCACCTGCAGCTGCACCATCAGCACTTCCACCAGCAGACATTTTAAATACCTCCAGTTAAAATAATACAAAAGATTCCGACAACGATAGATGCGATAGCACATGCAAGAGCTCCAGTACCAATTCTTTTGAATTTTGGATCGTGCATACCTTCAATGGTACCACCAATGTTATATGAAGCAATTACAGAATTAATAAAGAACACACCTACACCTAAAATAGCAGCTAAACCGATACTTACAGCAGGGTCAGTTACAAATGTACTGTCTTGTACAGCATTGTAAATTCCGAAGTAGACTAATCCACCACCGAAACCACCGAGAAGACCTCCGATAAGACCACTTACAAAAGAAGTTAAAGGTACACCGTGACCTTCAGTACCAGGAGTTTTGTATGCTTCTTGGTTACGTTTGGTAATCCAGTCTACAGGTACTTTGGATGCAGCAGGAACAATACCTACACCGAAGATGTAGATTAAGTTTGCAATGAGCATAGTAATACCCATCATAATCATAGCACCAATAGCACCACCGATACCTACTATATAAAATGGTTCACCTGTCATTGTTGCAGCAGTAATAAGTCCTGTTAAACCTGCACCAGCAGCTAACATAGCAGTACCAGTACCTACACCAGTAGCGGTTGCCATAGCCGCAGGAGCTCCTCCTACAGGAATAAAGTGCACACCTGCACCAATCATAATACCACCGATTGCGATGAATAAAATTAAACTAATTGGATCCATAATCGAAACCTCCTTATTCTTCCTCATATGGTCCATATTGGTTTCTTGCAAATACTTCTAATCTGTCATCCATGATAACTAATAAGATGATGATTATAATACCAACAATAATACCACCATATACTCCAAATACTACTGTATTCCAGAAACTAAAGAATACAACGAGACCGAAACAGAAACCAGTTAATGGTCCACCGAATTTAGCACAGAAGTTTACAACATCCATAGAGTTTTTAGCACCTAATGGAGCTTTAGTAACGATATCCCCTTGAATAGCTACAGGGGTTCCTCCACCAAATTCGAATTTTTGATACTCACTTTCAGCACCATAATGAACGTCCCCGGTTGAAGATCCGATAGCACCAAGAGCAATACCCCAGAGCATTGCTAAGAGTGGTAATGGGAATACGTGTAATGGGGTTCCATTCAATGGAATGGTCATTAAGTAAGAAATTCCGACAATACAAAAACTAGTAATAAATCCGTGACCTACGATAGGTCCTAAAGATTGAGTTAATACATCCATAAATAATGGTTGTTCAAATTGGGATTGTCCAACAATCCTTCCCATGTGGGATGTAACAGTATAAATAGCGTGAACAAAAGCAGCGACACAAGCACCCATTGCAATAGCTACGATAGGTAACATACCTAAAGACATTACTAAGTATGCAATAGCACCAGCAACACCACACCAAACACCATAAGCGACCGGTTCACCAGAAGCCGCCTTGTTTATCATACGGTGTAAATGTCCCATTTGTGGAGCAAGTTGAACTTGTGAGTTAGGGTTACTTTGAGAACCGATATCAGATTCTAAGTCCTCTGCAGCCCCTCCGATAGTAGCAACTGCACCCATTAATGCAACTACACCTAATGTTACAGGGTCCATAATTTTTTTCCTCCATATTATTTTATTAAATTGATCATTTAATAAACGTGAAATTTGTTGATTTTTGTTCCATACAAAAATCATAAAACAACAATAATTTTAAAGTTTTTAGAATTTTCAAGTTAAATTGATTTTTGTTCCATACAACACTCAAAAGCACATAAAAATCCTATGAATTATTGTTTATTTAATATATTTAATTGTCGATAATATAAATGTTTTGGATTTTTTCAAGTAAACTTGAATTTATAAAAATAAGGTAGGTGAAAAAATCACCCACCTATGTGTTTATTTATCTATCTATTTTGCTGGGGTGATGACAGTTCTTTCACCTGCAGGTTCGAACTCTCTTAATGCACCTTTAGCAAATTCTGCACGTACTTGACTGAAGTCGAATACTAAGTTTTTGTCAGCAAATGCGATTTTGATTAATGGGTTGAAAGCCCAAGCGTCTCCACGAGCTGCGTGAGGAGCTTGTGCGATACCAGCGTATTCACCTTGGTGACCTACGTTCATTGCGTAGTTAGGATAGTTTGGTCCTCTCATTTCGAGTGGTAAACCTTCATCGTTTCTGATAGAGAATACGTTAGCAGCACCACATTGATCTTGTAAATCGTATCCGTAGAATCCTAATCTGGAGTGTTGTTCTTTGTGTAAGTACATACCTAAGTACCATGCACTTAAACCAGTTTGTGCATTACCAGTAGCGAATGCAGTGGAACAACCAGCAGCTGCGGAAATAACGGAAGCTCTTTGAGATCCACCGAAGTGGGTTTCAAGTAAAGCTGGGTACTCTTCGTATTGGTCTAATGCATAGAATGCTACTTCAGTACCAACATCTAAAACAGTATCCATGTTATTAGGTGCAGCACATAATTCACCGTATTTGTCTTCTACGTAATCTTTACCGTAGTAGGTAAAGTCATCTAATACATCGTCAGTGTATGCAGCAGTTGCATATTGAGTGAAACCTACACCACCAGACATGTAAGAACCTAACCAGATTTGGTCGTATAATGCTGCACCTAAAGCTACTACTTCTAAGGAAGTTGCTACAGGGTCGTCAGCATGTACTCTGGAAGCTTGACAAATATCTGCCATAAATCCGAATGGAACTCCACCAAGTTCGTTTTCTGCTCTTGCTCTTCTTACAGGTAAGTAAGTACCCATGTGGATAACTTCTGCGTGTTTGGATGCGTATGCGAAGTCACCAGTAGCTCCTTCACCAGCACATTGGTTGTATGCAGAAATCATGGACATACCAATTTGCATAGCAGACCATCTGGAAGTAGTACCACCATCACAAACTCTTCCTACAATAGATGGAATTCTTACAGCTTGCCATACAGCTCCGCCTACTTCAGCTTTTAAAGCTTCAGCTTGTTCTTCAGGGAACTCTTTGTTGATGTCTAATACGAATGCAGAGTCGATTTCATCTGCTAATTCATCGTCACCAGTGAAAACTTTTACGTAGGAATCTTGTACTACTAATGGGTCAGTTTCTACCATGTGTTCTTGAACTACTGCTGCACCAGGCATAGCGTGGTTTACAGTTTCTAAGTAATTAGTAATAGTTTCAGGAGTTACTTCAATACCTAATCTTTTTTCAAGAACGTTGTGAGCAGTGTTTAAACCTACAATTACAGTTCTTCTAATGTCATCCCAAGCTTGTTGGATAGCTGCGTTGTTAATAAAGTGTAAATCGTCACCTTCTACATAAGTATCAGTAGTAGATAATTTGTAGGACATTAAAGCTCTTTGACCTAAAGGAGTACCAATGTCTGGGTTGTACATTGGGATTCCTCTTTTTTCAGCGATTTCTTTACCTTCATTTACAAATGCAGTTTTTCTTTCAGATTGAGTCCAACCACCCATGTTGTAGAACTGGGTTGTTTTTTCAGTTGGGTCTTCACTGAATTTTTGTTTCATTGCATCTATGAATTTTTTATCAGCCATATTAATTACCATCCTGCGTTTGGATCAAATGCACCAAAGGATCTGGAAACGTGAATATTGTGTAATACTTCAACAGCTTCTTTATCATCTTTGTATGCTTCACCATCTATTCTGTAAATAGTGGTTTTTGCTTTTAATGTTTCTTCGTCTAATGGTTCACCTAAGACTACAGGTTCGTCTAAGTCAACACCAATTTGGTCTCTTACCATTTCAACTTTACCGGTTTCTTTGTTGAATACTTGTCTTCTTAACATATCAAACATTAAACCGTTTTCGTCTAATCTTAATGAGTGACCGTGTACACCAGCACCTCTAATACCAGTTCTTGCAGTATCGAAGTATTCGGTTTCTAATAAGATTTTGGATAATCTTTCGATATCTCTTTCTCTTGCTTCGATTACTTGTCTTCCTGATAAGGTACCAGTATCAATTCCTCTCCATCTGCTTAAGTAGGATCTTGCTCTTAAGTAAGGTTGAGCTGGAGCGAAGTACATGGAATCTACGAATTGGATGTATCTAATTCTGTCCCCTGCTTTTGCACCATCAATAGGGGTTACTAATTCTCTTACAATGTCGTCTGGCTCATCCATTTCATCTAATGGTGGGTGAACTGATTTGTAATCTTCACCTGGAGCTCTGTGACCTAATATTTTTACTACGTCTTCATCAGAAATTTCTCTTAACTTTTCTAACTCGTATTCAGGGTTAGTGAAGTTTCTTCTATTTTGAGCAACCTGAGAAGTACCTGGATAAATTTGTGCCATAATTATGCATCTCCTAATGCTAATTTAACTTTTCTAATAATTTCATCTAATTTTTCTTGTGAGATTGTTTCACCACGGATAACTCCTGTTACAATATCATCAATAGTTCCTTTAGTTTTAACATTGCCCTCAGTTGGCATGACTTTAGAAGTTTTTACTCCAATTTTAGCAAAATCTTCACAATCAACTGGTGACTCGCATATAATAATGCAGTGTTTGTTAACATTCCTTAGAATTAATCTTGCTTTGTAAATAATATGATTTGCAACTCCGCCTAAGTGAATAACTAATAATTTAAAGTTTTTCATTTGTTCTACTTCTTTATCAGTTAGACCAAATAAAGTACCACCTGAAGCAGGAGCATCATGAGGAATACCTGCACCAGCATTTAAAACCATAGTACTTGTTAAAACATTAGCTTCACGTAAACCAAAAGTGATTTCACAAACTGGTTTGGTAATATGCCTACGTCCTGGAGACATAGCCACTGCACATACATCAGTACCACATTCAGCAAAAGTCCCTCTTTGAGCAAGACTTCCACCTTTACCCATACCACTTGCTTCTCGACAATCCACTACGTGAGTACAACGTCCTATCATATTAATCAAAGTCATCCTTTCTAATAATTTTCACATGGTCTTCAAAACTTGAATATTGATCTGTCATTCCAATTAATTCATCTGGTAAATCCATATCACCATATTTAATTCTATCAGAAACTGTTTGTTCTTTTCTAATATAATTGGTTTTACTTTGATTAATATCAAAGCCATATGGAATATGTTGTTTGCAAACTTTTTCAATTTCATCAATAGTGGATTCCATTGTTAATTCAACAAAAATCCTACCAGTTTTAACCTGTAATACTACATCCTCACCATTAACATTGATTACTCTACGTTCCCGGTATTGAGGCGGTAAAGTTTCTTCTGTTTTTGGAAATCTTGGACCATGAATAACAGTTCTTTTAACATCATCAATAGACTCTAAGTCGTTTAACAACTTTTCAGTTGTGTCACTTCCAAGAACTCTGTGAGGAAAAATCTCAATATCCATAATTAAAACCTTCTGAAAAATTAGATTTATTTAAATTAATTAGATGTCACCTTTAATTTCATCAGCTGCGATTGCAACAGCGTTAATAGGTTCTCTGAATTCATCAATTTGACTGTATACCTCTTTAATTAAACCGGAAGTAGCTTCTGGTGAAAAGAGTTGTGTTCCTGCATCTAAGGACATAGCAGCAGCTACACAAGGAATACAGAATCCTTTACTGTGTCTTGTTACAACGTGGTTACCGTTAAAGAGACCAGGACCTCCACCACCGTAGATGGAGTGACTGAAGAAGGAGAATCCTACAGCTACACCTTCTGCTCTACCATAGTCGATACTTGGTAAACCAGTAGCGAATTCAATGTTGTCGTTGAAGTATAATAAAGTAGATGGTACACCTTGAGCAGCACGAGCAGCACCGATGTTAACCATGGTTGCAGCTACAGCACCAGCAGCAGCATATGCGTTCCATTTAGCTGCGTCATCAGTGTTGTAGATAGAGAAGTCAGTTAATTCTTTTTGAGGAGCGATAACTCCATCAGCTTCTGCACGAGCAATAGTTGCTTGTACAATACTACCAACAGTTCCTTCAGTTGCGTTGTCTTTTACTAAATCCAATACTAAATTATCAGCGTTTAAACCTTGGTAAGCTAAACCTAATAAGTGTAATCTTTCATATGTACCAATTGCATCACCCATTTCAAACATAGCAGTTTGTTCGAAGATGGATGCTAATGCAGTAGCTTGGAAAGTGTTTTTTAAAGTAGCAGCAGCGAAATCGTTTGCTTTTACACCTCTTAAAGCGTAACCTGCACCTTCGAGTTTTTGTGGAATGTCTAACATGGTTGCAATGTTAGATCCTTTGTAGTCTACAGATTGTGGGTATCTACCTAATACTGCAGCTTTTACGAAGTTTGCATCGTAAATATCTACATCACAAATGTCGATAACAGCTTGTACTAAAGCAGTTGCGGTAGCTAAAGGAGCTACAGAGTATTCAGCAGCAACATCAATTCTTTGAGTTGGTACTTGTACTAATAACCTTTTTCCTCCGGAAATAGGTTCAACTTTAGTGTCATCGCCTTCAGCAATTTGAATAGTTTCTTTAATTTTGTCTGCGATTGCTTCTGCATTATCTACAATAGCGAGATCTAATTCTCTACCTAAGATTCTAGATTTGTCTCCACCAACAGATGCTGTTTTAACAGATTTTTCGAGTCCTTCTAAGTTTACAGCTACAGTTCTTTTTACACCTTTTACGATGCTTTGAATTGCAGGGTTTCTTAATGGACTGATAGCTTCGATTGGTATGTCAGATGCAATTTCGTTGCCTCTATCATCGAATAAATCGATTTTATCATCAAACTTTGCCATTTTTTCCCTCCTAAATAAATAGAGTTTAACTAATATACCACTCTCAATGGTAAAATTTTTCACCAAATTGAGTTGAGCTACAAAGCAAGTTTTTGCAATAGCCAGCCATATGGTATA
>JAFUBV010000416.1 GCA_017460025.1 Methanobrevibacter sp.
GTTGATGGTCATAATACTACAATCACAGTTACTATGGCTAATGCTGAAACTGGCAGTGTCTTAATTGAAGTTAATGGATTAAATTACACAGTTCCTATTAAAGAGGGTGTTGCAACTTTAACTGTAACATTGCCTGTCGATGATTACACTGCTAAAGTTTACTACCCTGGTGATGATAAATACAACGCTACTAATGCAGTAAGTGATGTCTTCCATGTAATTAATAAGACTGTTGCTTGGATAAATATCACAGCAGATAGCATTATTGAAATTGACAATAACTTGACTTTCACTGTTACTACTAATAGTAATGCTACTTTGGTTGTTAAAGTGAATGGTGTTGAAGTTGTTAAAGGTGCTGATGGTAAATACAGATTCAACGGCACTGTTGCAGGCAACTACACTATTACTGCTGAGGTTGCTGAAAACGATTACTACACAGCGGCTTCAAATTCAACAATGTTTACAGTAATCAAGCATAATTCAACTGTTTCAATAACTGTTGGAGAAGTTTATGAGATCGAATCTGGCTTCACAATTACAATTACAAATAACACTGCGGCTGTTGTTATAATCAACGGTAAAGAATATCCTGTTGTGGACGGCAAAGTCAATGTAAACACTGCAGAATTACCTGCAGGACACTACATTGTAACCGCTACAATCGCTGAAAACGATAAGTATTATGCTAACTCAACTACTAAAGAGTTTGACATCATTAAACACAATGCTACAATCGCAAGCATTGTTGTTCCAAGTGTAAATGTCGGTGTTGGCAAGAATGCAACCATAACTGTAACTATGGGTAATGTGACTTCTGGATCTGTCATTATTGAAGTTGGTGGACACAACTACACTGTTCCTATTGTTGATAAGGTTGCTGTATTGAATGTGACCTTGCCTGTTGGTGATTACACCGCTAAAGCATATTACTTAGGTGATGACAAGTACAACCCTGTAAATGCAACAAGCGATGAATTCTCTGTAAAAGATAAAGAAATTCCAACAATAATTATCAACGCTCCTGAAATAATCGAAGTGGATAACAACATTACATTCACCGTAACCAATTCAACTCCTGTGAATGTGACTGTAAACGGAGTGACTGTTGAAATTAAAGACGGCAAATACACTTACAACGCAACTGTCGCAGGAACTGCAACAATAATTGTAAGATCTGCTGAAACTGATGATTACTATGAAGGATTCAACTCAACCACAGTTACTGTTATCAAACATAACTCAACTGTAAGCATCGATGAAATCCCACTGCATTATGTTGGAGACAACTTCACAATAAATGTAACAAATAACACTGCTGTTGTTGTAACAATCAACGGTAAGGAATATCCAGTTGCTGACGGTAAAGTTGTTGTTGATACTACTAAACTTCCTGCTGGCGAATACACTGTTACAGCTACAGTTTATGAGAATGACAAATATTATGGAAATAGCTCAACTATTTCATTCAACATTACAAAACGTGCTTCAAGCGTAAATATTACTGTTGGCTTACAATATTACGTTGGAGACATTTTCAATATTACAATCGAAAATAATACTGCTGTTAATGTAACAATTAACGGTAAATCATACTTAATTGATACAAATGGAAATATCATAATTGATACAACTAAATTGCCTGCTGGTGAATACATAGTATCTGCTAGCGTGGCTGAAAATGACAAATACTTTGCAAATGCAACTTCAAAAACATTCAACATAGTCAAGAAGGCATCAGACATGACTGTGGTTGCAGCTCCAGAAAGTGTTGTAGTCGGCAAAAACACTACAATAACAGTCACTATGGCTAACAATGAAACCGGTAGTGTAATTATTGAAGTAAACGGAGTCAACTACACAGTTGCAATTAAAGATCATGTTGCTAAATTGAATGTGACTTTACCTGCTGGTGACTACACCGCTAAAGCTTACTACTTAGGTGATGACAAGTATAATGCATCCAATGCTACCAGCAACACTTTCTATGTTGTTGATAAGACTGTTGCTTGGGTAAATATCACTGCCGACACTAGTGTTGAAATCGATAATAACATTACATTCACTGTTACTACCAACAGTAATGCTACTTTGGTTGTTAAAGTGAATGGTGTTGAAATCACTCCTGTTGGAGGCGTTTACAGCTTCAACGGAACTGTTGCAGGCAACTACACAATCACTGCTGAAGTTGCTGAAAACGATTATTACACTGCCGCTGAAAACTCCACCGTCTTCACTGTTTACAAACATGCTAGTGAAATCGAAAGTGTTGTTGTAACTCCTGTGACTGCAGTAGACGGTCATAATACTACCATTACAGTTACAATGGCTAATGCTGAAACCGGCAACGTCCTAATTGAAGTTAATGGATTAAACTACACCGTACCTATTAAAGAAGGTGTGGCAACTTTAACTGTAACATTACCAGTCGGTGACTACACCGCTAAAGTATACTACCCTGGTGATGACAAGTACAATGCTACTAGTGCAGTAAGCGATGCATTCCATGTAATCAATAAGACAATCGCTACTGTGAATATCACAGCAGACAGCATTATTGAAATTGACAGCAACTTAACTTTCACAGTTGTCACTAACAGTAACGCTACATTGGTTGTTAAAGTGAATGGTGTTGAAGTTGTCAAAGGTGCAGATGGTAAATACAGATTCAACGGAACTGTTGCTGGTAATTACACTATTACTGCTGAGGTTGCTGAAAATGATTATTACACTGCGGCAACTAACTCCACAGTATTTACTGTGATTAAGCACAATTCAACTGTGGCTATTGATGTTGGCAAAGTATATGAAATTGAATCAGACTTCACAATTACAATTACAAATAACACTGCTGTTGTTGTAACAATCAACGGTAAGGAATATCCTGTTGTTGATGGTAAAGTCAATGTAAACACTGTGGAATTACCTGCAGGACACTACATTGTCACTGCCACAATCGCTGAAAACGATAAATATTATGCTAATACTACAACAAAAGAGTTTGACATCATTAAACACAATGCTACAATTGATAGTGTTGTTGTTCCTAGTGTCGATGTTGTTGTTGGTAAGGAAGCTACAATTACTGTGACTATGGGTAATGTAACTAGCGGATCTGTCATCATTGAAGTTGGCGGACACAACTACACAGTTCCTATTGTTGATAAAGTTGCAGAATTAAATGTAACCTTGCCGGTTGGAGATTACACTGCTAAGGCTTACTACTTAGGTGATGACAAATACAACCCAGTAAATGCAACAAGTGATGAATTCAGTGTTGTTAACAAAACCACAGCTACTGTGATTATCACTGCTGATAAGATTATTGAAATCGACAACAACTTGACTTTCACTGTCACTACCAACAGTAATTCCACTTTGGTTGTCAAAGTGAACGGTGTTGTTGTAACTCCTGTTGGAGGAGTATACAGCTTCAACGGCACTGTTGCTGGCAATTACACAATTACTGCTGAAGTTGCTGAAAACGATTACTACACTCAAGCTTCAAACTCAACAATGTTTACAGTAATCAAACATAACTCAACAGTAAAAGTTGATGATATTTCAACTCACTATGTCGGTGATGAATTCGAAATAACCTTAACAAACAACACTGCCGCTGTTGTAACAATCAACGGTAAAGAATACTCAGTTGTTGACGGCAAGGTTGTTGTGGATACTACTAAATTGCCTGCTGGTGAATACACAGTTACAGCTACAGTATATGAAAATGACAAATATTATGGAAATAGTTCAACTATTTCATTCAATATAACTAAAAGTGCTTCAAGCGTAAACGTAACTGTAGACCCAATCAATGTAAATGAAACTGCAATTATTGACATTACAGGTCCAAGTGACTTTAACGGTACTGCTGTTGTTAATGTGAACGGCATGAACTACAGCGTAGCATTGACAAATGGTGTAGGTCAGCTTAAAGTCGACGGACTCGCTAACGGCACATATGATATTAATGTAACTTACTTAGAAAATGACAAGTATCTCCAAAGCGTCAACGATACAGTTAAATTGCTTGTAAATAAAGTGGCTGATGCTGAAATCACTGCAAGCGCTGATAATATTACTGTCGGTGATCCTGCTGTGATTAAGGTTACTGTTCCTGATGATGCTACTGGCAATGTGACTGTAACTATTGGAAATATCA
The DNA here is from genome assembly GCA_017460025.1 of Methanobrevibacter sp. Classification (GTDB taxonomy): domain Archaea; phylum Methanobacteriota; class Methanobacteria; order Methanobacteriales; family Methanobacteriaceae; genus Methanocatella. The sequence continues at coordinate 4,166 of JAFUBV010000416.1, forward strand.
CAAGAACTGTTCCTATTGCTGGTGGAGAAAATGAGATTATTGTTCCTGGTGTTCCTGTTGGAGATTATGAGGTTAAAGTGACTTATAATGGTGATGACAAGTACTTGCCTGCAAATACAACTACTCCACTGTCAGTCAAACCGGCTGAAACCGATCCGGCTGACATCAAAGTGATTGATCAAGGCAATGGTACTGTTGTGGTTGTTGTTCCTAAAGATGCAACTGGTAACGTAAACATTACAATCAACGGAACTAACTACACTTCTCCTGTTGTTAACGGAACCGCTACATTTGACTTGACTAATGAGACTCCTGGAACCTATGACATTACCGCAACATACTCCGGTGATGAAAACTACACTGCTGCAGCTGCAAACGGAACTGTGACAATTCCAAAATATGCAACTCCAATCTCCATTGAAGTTAATGCTAGTGCTGTTGGAAACATCACTAAAGTGATAGTGTCTGTTCCAGAAAACGTAACTGAAAACGTAACTGTTGAAATTGATGGTAAAACTTACTCAGTAAAACCTGTCGATGGTAAGGCAGTCTTTGAAATTGAAGGATTAACTGTAGGCAACAAGACAGTTGTTGCAAGCTACGCCGGTGATGACTGGTATCTTGCAAACTCAACTACTGCTCAATTCAAAGTAGATAAAGTGGCATCAAGCGTAAATGTCACTGGTGATGTGATTAAGGTTGATGAAACCGCAACAATTGTTATTGCTGGTCCAAGTGACTTCAACGGAACTGCTGTTGTAACTATTGGCGGTAAAGACTACAGTGTAAATGTAACCAATGGTGCAGGCCAACTCAAAGTAGATGGACTTGCTAATGCAACATACGATGTTAAAGTAACACTCCTTGAAAATGACAAGTACTTATCCAGTTCAAACGACACTGCTAAAGTAATTGTCAATAAGGTATCCGATGCTGAAATCAGTGCTAGCGCAGATAACATCACTGTTGGTGATCCTGCTGTGATTAAGGTTACTGTTCCTGAAGATGCTACTGGTAATGTGACTGTAACTATTGGAAATATCACAAGAACCGTTCCTATTACCGGCGGTGAAAATGAGATTATTGTTCCTGGCGTTCCTGTTGGAGATTATGAGGTTAAAGTGACCTATAATGGTGATGACAAGTACTTGCCTGCAAATACAACTACTCCACTGTCAGTCAAACCTGCTGAAACCAGCCCTGATGACATTAAGGTCATTGACCAAGGAAACGGTACAGTAGTTGTCGTTGTTCCTGCAAACGCTACAGGTAATGTGACAGTCACTATCGACGGAAATAACTACACTTCTCCTATTGTTAACGGAACTGCTACATTTGACTTGACTAATGAGACTCCTGGAACCCATGATATAACTGCAACATACTCCGGTGATGAAAACCACAAAGGCCAATCCACAGACGGCAAAGTTACAATTCCTAAACATGCAACTCCAATGAGCATTGAAGTGACTGGAGGTAAAGTTGGTGAAACCATTGAAGTGACTGTAAATGTTCCTGAAAATGTCACTGGAAATGTAACAGTTGAAATTGATGGTAAAACATACTCCAAAAAACCTGTTGATGGCAAAGCAGTATTTGAAATAACCGGATTGCTTTCAGGCAACAAGACAGTTACCGCAATATATGATGGTGACGACTCATACCTTGCAAATGCAACCACTGCAGACTTCACAGTTGACAAAAACCCTGCTCCAATCTCTGTTGAAGTGGACAACTCCACTAACGGTCAAGCTACAGTAACCGTAACCCTACCAGAGGATGCAACAGGTTATGTAGTGGTCAATGTGGCTGGAACAGATTATGGAATCAACCTTACTGCTGGTGAAAAATCAGTAACAATTCCAATCAAGGGCACTGGAGACTACACAGCTAATGTGATTTACCTTGGAGATGAAAAATACCTAGGAAACTCTACATCCAAAGACTTCCACATTTCAAGCAACAAGACTTCACCTAATATTGGAGCTGAAGTTGACAATGTGCCTGTTGGAGAAGATGTGAAAGTTAAAGTGATTGTTCCTGAAGGTGGAGACGGTAACGTTACAGTCACTGTAGACAATATAACTGTAACTGCTCCTGTAACCGGTGGAGAAAACATAATCTCAATTCCTGGTGTGAGCGAAGGAACCCATGATGTGAATATCTCCTACAGCGGTAATGACCAATATAATCCTCAGGATATTACCAAGTCTGTAAAAGTGTTCAAATCAGTAATTGCTGAAAACATTACTAGAGGATGGAACAGTCCATACGATTATAAAGCAGAGTTCCTAGATAAGAATGGTCATGTGCTTCCATACACTGATGTTCAATTCACTGTCAACGGTAAAACATACACTGTAAAAACAGACAGTCAAGGAATTGCTTTCTTAGACACTTCTAAATTGGCAGTTGGTAAATATGATGTAACAATTATCAATCCTGTAACTGGTGAGGAACGTACTGCTACAACAACTATTGTAAAACGTTTAATTGAAAACAAGGATATTACAATGGACTTTGTTGACGGTACCTATTACACTGTAAGGGCAATTGGTGATGACGGTAAACCTGTGGGCGAAGGTGAGTTTGTTGACATTTATGTGCACACTATCCACTACTCCTGCAGAACCGATGCAAACGGTTATGCAAGACTTAAACTCAACTTAAACCCTGGCAAATACACAATTACTGCAGAATATAAAAACACTAAAGTGTCTAACAAACTTGTTGTAAAACAAACTCTCAAATTGGTTAAAAAGACTGTTAAAGTTAAAAAAGGTAAGAAATTAGTGCTTAAAGCAAAACTTAAATGGAGCAATGGTAAACCTATCAAAGGTAAGATCATTAAATTCACATTCAAAGGTAAAACCTATAAAGCTAAAACCAATTCCAAAGGTATTGCAAAAGTCACTATCAAGAAAAAAGTTACCAAAAAACTCAAGAAGGGTAAGAAATACGCTTACTCTGCTAAGTATTTAACCAACATTGTCAAAGGTAAAGTGAAAGTTAAATAAATAGAAAGGGGAAGTTCATCTTCCTATCTTTTTCTTCTTTTTTTATTAGTTGATGTAGATTATCAAGTTCTTTTTTTTAATTAAAATCGCACAAAACAATTTAATTAAATGATTGTTTTATAATTGTCATGGTTTCAAAATTTATTTTAATATAATTAATTGTTATTTCATTTATTTTGATAGTTTTTCTCAAGCTATTTTTCAAATATGGTCCGGCATGTGAAAATTCATATAATTGGACGGATTGGCCAATCAACTTTACAAACTTATTTATATAATTTTAAACAAATATTAACTAAATAAGAATGTGATAATCATGGTTGAAGCGGTAATGATTAATTGGGTTTATGTAATTCTTTTATTTATTTTAGGTTTCATTACATACAGAAGGAAATCTCTTGATTTATTCGGTTCAGCTGTCATGATTATTATGGGTATCATAATTATTTTTTCAGCGGGTGTCAATTGGCTTGTTTTGATTGTGCTTTTCCTTGTCATGTCACTTATCGCTACAAAATACTCTAAGAAATATAAGATGTCCTTAGGGGAGTTTGAAGGAAGAAGAACTTCTAAAAACGTTATCTCAAATGGTGTTGTTGCCTGTTTCATGGCAGCATTCGGGGGTTATTACCTGCCGTTTGTTGGAGGATTCATCGGTGCAATCGCAACAGCTACTTCCGATACATTGGCATCTGAAATCGGAGTGCTTGATGCACATCCAAGGTTAATCACCACTCTTCAAAGTGTGGATCCAGGTACCAACGGTGCGGTTTCAGTTTTAGGAACTGCAGTAGGTATTGTGGGAGCTGCAATAATTGGTATTGCTGCCTTTTTATTAGGTATTGTGCCAAGTCCCGTTTCAGCAATTCTTGTTTCAGTTGTTTCCGGAACTGTAGGTTGCTTTATGGACAGTATTTTGGGAGCAGTGTTTGAAAATCATGGATTCATGACCAATGAACATGTCAATTTAATCGCCACTATTGTGGGAGCAATTGTCGGAATTTTACTCATTTAAATTTCAATTTAATTTTTTAAACTTATTTTAAAACAAATTATTTAACTATTAAATCATAAAATTAATAATGAATATTTTATTAGGTGATATTTAATGAAAGGTATTGTATTAATTATGGATGGTATGGGTGACCGTCCAATTAAGGAACTAGGAAATAAAACTCCTTTGGAAGCTGCCAACACTCCAAATATGGATAAGATGGCAGAAGAAGGAATTACTGGGATTATGGATTCAATCGCTCCGGGAATCATCCCTGGAAGTGATACAGCACACTTATCAATCTTAGGATATAATCCTTATGATGTATACACAGGAAGAGGGCCGTTTGAGGCAAATGGTGTCGGTGTGGATGTATTGCCTGGCGACATTGCATTCAGATGTAATTTCTCAACTGCCGATGAGGATTTAATCGTAACCGACAGGCGTGCCGGAAGAATCAAGGAAGGCACCAAGGAAATAGTTGAAGAGTTAAACAAGATGGTTCTTGAAGACTATCCTGACATTAAAATCATATTTAAAGAATCTACTGGCCACAGGGCAGTATTGGTTTTAAGAGGAGAAGGTTTATCCGATAAGGTAAGCGATGCAGACCCTAAAGTTGAAGGAAACAAACCTAAAGAAGTTAAAGCTTTGGATGATACTCCTGAAGCTGCTAAAACCGCTGACATTTTAAACAAACTTGTTGTAAAAACTTATGAAATGGTTAAAGACCATCCTGTAAACCTCAAAAGGATTGAGGAAGGATTGCCTCCAGCAAACATTGTAATTCCACGTGGTGCCGGTGAAGTTCCAGTAGTTGAATCATTAAACGAAAAATACGAAATCAATTCCGCCTGCATTGCGGAAACAGGTTTGATTATGGGAATCGGAAGATTTGCCGGTATGGACATTATTGAAATGGAAGATGTGACCGGTGGAATCGACACTAATTTAGACAATATTCGTGACACAATCATTGATCAGGTCAAAAACTCAGACCATGACTTTTTCCTAATCAACATTGACGGAGCCGATGAGGCTGGCCATGATGGTCAAACCATGGAGAAAAAGGAATTCATCGAAAAAGTTGATGAGGTTGTCATGAGCGAACTAATCAAACTTGAAGATGTTTACATTTACTTGACCGCTGACCATTCAACTCCAATTTCAGTCATGAACCACTCTGGAGATCCTGTTCCTGTCTTAATCAGAGGTCCTGAAGTTAGAACTGATGATGTTTGTGAATTCTCCGAAAGGGCATGCGCTAAAGGAGGATTAAACAGAATCAGAGGATCAGACGTAATGAATATCATGATGGATTTAATGAATTATGCACATAAATTCGGTGCTTAGGTGAGAAAATGGTAGCTAAAAAACTATTCGGAACATCTGGAATCAGAGGATTAATAGGTTCAGAGGTAACCTGTGAATTGGCATTGAACGTTGGAAAATCATTAGCTTACTATTTGGGCAATCAAGGTACTGTAGTGCTTGGTTATGATACACGTACAACCAATAAGATGTTGGACCAGGCAATAACTGCAGGACTTTTGGAAAGTGGAGTTGATGTAGTTAAAATCGGAATGGTTCCAACACCATTAGTTGGATATGCTACCGAAAAGCTTGGCGCCGATGCAGGAATAATGCTTACAGCATCCCATAATCCTTCAAAATACAATGGA
>JAFUBV010000417.1 GCA_017460025.1 Methanobrevibacter sp.
CCTAAAGTATTAGATATCAAGTCTAAATTAGTTGCTTTATTAAATACTAAAAAAGAATTAATTGTTGTTGACAACGTTCAACCACACTACGGTGAACCTAAAGCATTAGGTTATGCTAAAGTTTACGATACTGCAGAAGATTTAGCTTACATCGAAACTGAACATGTAATTGCTAAAAATGCAGAACCTGAAGAAGAAGCTAGCGAAGAAGACGCTGAAGCAGAAGAATAAGGTGATTTGAATGGTAAAAAAATCTGATTTATACGAAGTAGATGGAGACAAAATTGTAAGAAAAAACCAAATTTGTCCTCGTTGTGGTGAAGGTGTATTCATGGCTGACCATGGTGACAGAGTTGCTTGTGGTAAATGCGGATACACTGAAATGAAAAAATAGATTTCTTAATCTATATTTCTTTTTTTTATTTAATTTTAACTTTAATTTTTAATCATTTTTAAGAAGGGATTTTCTTGGATAATATTAGAAATGGTCGTTTTAAAACTGGAATGACTGATGAAGCTGCTATTTATACTTCATCACTTGAAGCTGATAAACTTCTTTTTGAAGCAGATATTAAAACTAATTTTGCTCACACTTCAATGTTAAAACATGAAGGGATTATTGATGAAGAGATTGCAGATAATATATTATGTGCACTTGACTCTTTAAAAGAGGAAGGCTATGAAGCATTAGTTTTTGACCCGTCTGTTGAGGATGTTCATATGGCTATTGAAAATTATGTAACTTCCAAAATAGGTCCTGAAGCTGGTTTTATGCACACTGCCAAGTCACGTAATGATCAGGTTGCCTGTGATGTTAGATTGGTTTTAAGGCAGAAAATTACTGAAATTCAGATTGGAATTTTGGAATTTATTGAAGGTATAAATGAAATGGCCGGAGAACATTTGGAAGATGTATTCATCGGTTTTACTCACTTGCAACATGCTCAACCAATTACAATTGCTCATCATTTAATGGCGCATGTACAGGCACTTAAAAGGGATTATGAACGTTTTGAAGACACTTATAAACGTGTTAATTTAAACCCGTTAGGTTCTGCTGCTATGGCGACTACCAGTTTTCCAATCAATAGACAGTTAACTACTGATTTGCTTGGCTTTGATGCATATCTGGAAAACTCCATGGATGGTGTTTCAGCAAGAGATTTCATATCTGAAGCAGTATTTGATATGGTTTGTCTTTGTACTACATTATCTAAAATCTGTGAAGAGTTAGTGTTGTGGAGTACTTATGAATTTGGAGTCATTGAAATGGCGGATGAATATTCATCAACTTCTTCTATTATGCCTCAAAAGAAAAATCCTGATGTTGCTGAACTTGCAAGAGGTAAATGTGCAATTGTTAATGGTGAATTGGTCACTATTTTAACAATCTTAAAAGCAATTGCTTACACTTATAATAGGGATTTGCAAGAAATCACTCCTCATTTATGGAATTCAATTAAAGTTACTCAGGATACATTATCTATTGTGACTAAAATGTTGTTGTCTGTTGAATTTAAAGTTGACAGATGTGCAGAGCTTGCTGGTAAAAACTTTGCAACTGCAACAGACCTTGCTGACATTATGGTTCGTGAAAAACAAGTTCCATTCAGAACTGCTCATAAAATTGTTGGAAGAATTGTTAACGAAGCGACCGCTAATGAAATGGCTGAGGAGGACATTACCTCAAAATTCATTGATGACATTGCAGTGGAGTTAGGTTTTGATGAGTTGAATTTGGCTGATGATTTGATTCAAAAAGCTTTAAATCCTCGTGAAAATGTTAGAATAAGAGCTGTTCCAGGTGGTCCTGCACCGGAAATGGTTGAAATCGCAAGAGATAATATCAAAGATTTCTTAAATGAAGAATTCGAGAAAAAGGGAATTTAATTATTCCTATATTTTTTTAAGTTTTTCGGATGTTTAGGTATACCTAAACTTTATATACTTTTATGAACAAATTATTATTGTGGATGTAATCTTTTGATTATTGAAGCATGATAGTTGAACGGAGATATTTATAGAAAACTTATTAATTGTTCCTCAATGAATTCAATAAGTAAAGCTCAGCTTCTATTTATATCTCCCAACAACAATCATAATAAGTCTAATTTTCTAAAAAAAATAAATATTATTCAGAATCTTCATGTTTTTGAGATTCTAAATAGTTTTCATGAATTTCATCAGCCAAATCCTGGTTTCCTTCAATAATTGGTCCGGTATAGTCACAGTCATAGCAAACCCACTGGGACCAATTCTGTGGAATAATCCATTTAACATTTCTAGATCCGCATCTTGGACAAATTTTATGCATCATAATAGTTACTTTTGGATAAGTTATAATTAAAGTTTTGGTAACTATTTGGTTTTGTAGAAACTCCAGATTAAATCAAGTGCTTCGCCGGGTTCAAGTGCACCTGAACGTGTTTCCCTAAGTATTCTCTGTATGGAAAATTTCTTCATATGAGGGAATTTTCTGTGAACCTCATATAATAGTGGACAGCCAAATCCTTTAAATGTGCTTAAATTATAGTTTTTGATTAAGGATTTTATCTCTTGTTTGCCAACACTTAAACTTGCCGGCAGGTTCAATCGATATAATGAATCTTCCTGTAAATTTATGCATTGACTACCGGTTGCAAGCATATCACCAAAGATAATTATAGGTATTTCATTATCTTTTGCATATTGCTTAACCAGGTTGCCCGTATTTTTAGAGCATCTGCCACACGGATGAACATTTCCTGAGAATGCTTCAGAGACAACCTCAGAATAATCTGTTCCAATGTATTCATGTTTAACATCTAATGATTCAGTAACAATTTTAATATTCTTTTTAAATTGATTAGGCAAAATTATTGTTCCCGGATCAATTGTAACTGCAATTGGATTGAATCCTAATTTTTTAGCTAAAATTAGTGAAAAACTGCTGTCAACACCACCGGATAATGCTACAACTGCTTCAATTTTTTTAGATTCATTATATTCATGCTCTTTAAAATAATTGTCAAAATTAAAACTATAAATATTATCCAATTTATAATCAATTGTTTTTTCAAGATTTTTTAGTCCCACTAGGTTTAAATCAAGATTACTGATTGTTTTTTTAGAAAGTTTTAGTTTATAATTCTTGTTTAAAAAATCTCCATAAGATTCGACATGTATACTGTCTAAGCCTAACTTTTCTCTGAGTTTTCCAACAACCCATCCTCCTTTACCTATGATTGCTGATTTATCAGGACGGTCTTCTGTAATGATCCATAGTTCGTTATTTTTAAAGTAGATTTCTTCAATGAAGATATTTACTTTGTCATGTCCGATTTCTTCACGTATTGTGTTAATTTCGTTTAATAGGAATTCTTTAGAATACATTTATATCAAGTGTTATATTATTCTTTGATTTAATTAAAGCTTTGTAAAAAAAGTAAGTGGTGATGTAATATTATTCTTCAACTAATTTGAAAAGTAGTCTTTTAAGAAGTCTGATTTCATCTTCGCTAAAATTTGAAGTGGCTTCAATTTCCCAACTGTGTATTATTTCAATCAGTTCATCTGTTTTTTCAATGCCTTTTTCGGTTATTTCCACTATTTTTTTGCGTCTGTTGCTTGGATCTTCTCGTCTGGTGATGTATCCACAATCTTCGAATTTTCTTAAAAGTTTAGCAGTATAACCTTCGCTGACTTTAAATAATTCAACCAAGTCTTTTTGTGTAGGTTTGTCGTTGAATCTAATCCTTACTAAAAATGGAAATTCTGTTCTTGTAATATTTTCATCGTTGAATGTTTCATTAAGGTATTTTCCGAAATTTGAAACCATTTCTTCAACATAATGGTAAATAAAAATGTTTTCTGCATTGTCTTTTTGAAATTGGCTTGGTAATGTCATGGTAAATAATTTATTGTTTTAATTATAAATATTTTTATTAGATAACTCTTTCATTAGGAAAGATTTATATAATATTTAAAATAATATTCTAATTGAGGTGATAAAATGGAATATGTAAAATTATCAAATGATGTGGAAATTCCACAATTAGGATTCGGTGTATTTCAAATACCTCCGGAAGAAACAAAAGATGTAGTAAAAAAAGCAATAGAAGTAGGATACAGACACTTTGATACTGCACAAGCATATTTCAATGAATCAGAAATCGGTGAAGCAATAAAAGAATCCGGAATTGCAAGAGAAGAATTGTTCATAACAACCAAAGTATGGGTTGATTCATATGGATATGAAGAAACCAAAAAAGCATTTCAGGAATCTCTAGATAAATTACAAACTGATTACATTGATTTATACTTATTGCATCAATGTATGGGTGATGTATACTCAACCTGGAGAGCACTGGAAGATTTATATGATGAAGGAAAAATCAAGGCAATAGGAGTATGCAACTTCACACAAGGAAGATTTGCAGACCTGTCCCTACATTCAAGAATTCCACCAATGGTAAATCAAATTGAAGTAAATCCATTCTATCAACAGGAAGGAACAGTTGAATTCCATGCAAAATATAATGCAGCAGTTGAAGCATGGGGACCACTTGCAGAAGGAAAGGACGGAATATTCACAAACCCAATTTTAGTGGGAATCGGTGAAAAATATGATAAATCCGCAGCACAGGTAATATTGAGATGGTTAATCCAAAGGGGAATAATTGTATTTCCAAAATCAACCAAAGAATCCAGAATGATTGAAAATGCAGATCTGTTTGATTTTGAATTGTCTGATGAAGATATGGAAAAAATCAAAGAGTTAGAAACTGGTGTTCCAATAGTTGAAGTTGACAATCCAAACTTCGTTGAATTTGTAGCATCAATGAGCACCCAACAATAGGATATTTTTTCAAATATCCATTACTTTTTTTAATTTTAAATTATATACTATTTCTATAATAATTTTTGAGGGAATTTGATGGAATATAGGACATTAGGTAAAACTGGAATAAAAGTATCTGAAATTGCATTTGGTGCTGAATTTCTAGTTCAAAGACCATATGAAGATACAGAAGAACTAATCAAAGCATGTGAAGAAAATGGCATCAACTTTGTAGACTGCTGGATGAGTGAACCGGATGTGCGCTCACATCTGGGTCGTGCAATAAAGGACAATCGTGAAAATTGGGTAATACAGGGCCACATCGGATCAACCTGGCAGAATGAACAATACGTCAGAACACGTGATATGGATAAGGTCATACCTGCATTTGAAGATTTTATGGAAAGATTCCAGATAGATACACTTGACTTTGGTATGATTCACTATGTTGACCAAATCGAGGATTATGATGAAATAATGAACGGTCCCTTTATCGAATATGTCCGTAAACTGAAAGAAGACGGAACAATCGCTCATATCGGTTTAAGCACACACAATCCTGACATCGGACTTTTAGCGGCAAAAAACCCTGAAATCGAACTGCTAATGTTTTCAATAAACCCTGCATATGACATGTTCGGATCCATGCCTGATATAGAAGAGTACAGAAAAGAAGATGCCTATGATGATTCCATGTTTGGTTTAAATCCTCAAAGAGCAGAAATTTATGAATTATGTGAAAAAAATGGAACAGCATTAACAGTAATGAAAGGATTTGCAGGTGGAAACTTGCTGTCAGATGAAACTTCACCATTTGGAGTGGCTTTAACACCAATTCAATGTATACATTATTGCCTGGAGCAAAAAGGAGTATCAAGCATATTTGTCGGTGTTAAAACTCCAGAAGAATTGATGGAATCCTTAAAATACTGTGATGCAAGTGAAGCCGAAAAGGATTATGCAGAAACTTTAAAGAATGCACCAAAACACTCATTTGAAGGACAATGCACATATTGTGGACATTGTCAGCCATGTACTTCTGAAATAGACATTGCAATGGTGAACAAATTGTTTGATTTGGCTAAAAACCATGATGAAGTACCAGCAAGCGTACAGGAACACTATAATAATTTAAAATACAATGCAACTGACTGCATAGCATGCGGTGACTGCGAACCGCGCTGCCCATTCAATGTTCATATAGTTGACGTAATGCTGGATGCACAGGACTTATTCGGATTTTAGGTGATATGATGCAATACTTGACATTAAACAATGGAGTAAAAATGCCAATTTTAGGATTTGGAGTATATCAAATCCCACAGGAAGAAACAAAACAAGCAGTACTTGATGCAATTGATGCAGGATACAGATCAATTGACACTGCACAAAGCTACTTTAATGAAAAGCAAGTTGGTGAAGCAATTGCTGAATGTGGAGTTCCACGTGAAGAATTATTCATTACAACAAAAGTATGGATTGAAAACTATGGATATGACAAATGCAAAGCATCAGTTTTAGAATCCCTTGAAAAATTGGGACTGGATTACATTGACTTGGTATTGTTGCACCAGCCATTTTCAGATTACTATGGAGCTTACAGGGCACTTGAAGACTTGTACGAAGAAGGAATTATAAAAGCAATTGGTGTTTCTAACTTCTATCCTGACAGGTTAACTGACATCTGCTTATTTGAGCGTAAGGTTATTCCTGCAGTCAACCAAGTTGAAACCAATCCATTCAATGCCCAATATTCTGCACAGGCAAACATGGAGAAAAATGGAGTTCAAATCGCAGCATGGGCACCGTTCGGAGAAGGAATGCAGGGAATGTTCACCAATGAAACACTGGTTAAAATAGGTGAAAAACATGGAAAAACTGCAGCACAAGTAATATTGAGATGGTTAATTGACAGAAGCGTAATTGTCTTGTGCAAATCAACTCACAAAGAAAGAATGGAAGAAAACATTGATGTATTTGACTTCGCATTGGATGAGGAAGACATGCTGGAAATAATGAAATTGGATAAATCAGAAAGCATGTTCTTTGACCATGCCGACCCGGAAATGGTCGAATGGTTTGATGAAATGATTGAAGTTAGGAAAAATCAGTAAAGATCTGATTTGAAACAGAAGGAATGGTGATTCATCATTTCTTT
>JAFUBV010000418.1 GCA_017460025.1 Methanobrevibacter sp.
AGATGCAATAATTCAAAATTCTGCAGGCAGCGTAAAACAAAGTGTCATTCAGGACAGAAATGCAATCGGTTTTGTTTCACTTGCACACCTCGACGACAGCATAAAAAACATAAGCATTGATAAAGTATCCCCTTCAAAAGAATCAGTTCTTGAAGGAACTTACAAACTTCAAAGACCATTCATATTGCTTAGCGATAAAAATTGTGACAACAAAGCAAAAGAATTTATAAATTGGACAATGAGCAAGGAATCTGATAGCATTTTAGATAAAGAAAAAATCATAAGGTGATGGTTATGATTAAAGAATACATCATTGAAAAAGGATTATTTAGCATAAACACAATTCTCATAATCCTTTCATCATTAATGGTCATATTTTTATTAAATGAATCAATTCCCATAATTCAAAATTACGGAATAGGAGATTTTATCTTCGGACTTACTTGGTCTCCAGACAATAATATCTTCGGAATATTGCCGATGATTGCAGGCTCTGTGATAATCACAGGACTTTCATTAGTTCTATCCATACCCCTTGCAATTTCATGTGCAATTTTTCTTGAAGAAATCGCACCATCAAACATTAAAAAATTATTCAAACCCATAATCCAAACATTAGCCGGAATTCCCTCTGTAATTTATGGCTTTTTCGGTTTAACCGTGATTGTGCCATTGATACGCAACAATTTTACAGGAAGTGGATTTTCAGTCATTACCGCTTCAATAATACTTGCAGTAATGATTCTTCCAACAATCATATCTGTCAGCCAGGATGCAATAAAAAGCGTGCCTGAAAATTATAAGGAAGCATCATTCGGACTTGGATCAACTCACTGGCAGGTGATAAGAAATATAATACTTCCAACTGCACTGCCAGGAATAGTTACTGCAATAATTTTAGGCATTGGAAGAGCAATTGGTGAGACATTAGCTGTTTTGATGCTTGTTGGAAATGTGAATATCATACCCACATCAATCTTTGAGCCTGCACGAACATTAACATCAAACATTGCTCTTGAGATGGGTTATGCAACAGGAATACATTATAATGCATTATTTACGACAGCTACAGTATTATTTGCAATGATAATTATTTTAATGAGCATATGCTGGATGATTCAAAAAAGAGGTGTTGGCAATGCATGTTAAATCAATACAAAAAATCACCAGTTTCTGGTTTAAGCTTTCAGGCGCAATAACACTTGCGATACTTATGATAATCGTAAGCTATATCCTAATAAAAGGAATAGGTGCAATCAACCTGGAGTTCCTACTTACAAAACCAGTCGACTCCGGTCGTGAGGGAGGAATACTGCCAATGATACTGTCCAGTTTGTATCTGCTAGCAGTTACTTCTTTCATTGCAATTCCCCTTGGCGTTGGAAGTGCGCTTTACATGGCAGAATATAATGAAAACCATAAACTAGAAGTGGTCATCAGATTCATATCACAGGTTTTAGCGTCAGTTCCCTCAATCGTGTTTGGATTATTCGGTTTGGCATTTCTGATATTCTTTTTAAAGACGGGTTGGTCATTGCTGAGTGGAGGAGTGATTCTTTCATTGATGTCAATGCCGACAATTTATCAAGTATCTGAAGTGGCACTGAAAAGCGTGCCTGAACATTATAAAGAAGGATGCTACGGCATGGGTGCAACAAAATGGCAGTGCATAACTTCCATCATCCTGCCAACTGCAGCAAGCGGAATATTTACCGGAATAATATTGGCTCTGACAAGAGCATTCTCAGAAGCAGCTGCAGTAATGTATCTGGTAGGTTCATCCCTTGAAATGCCCACATCACTTCTTGATACGGGACGCCCCTTACCTCTGCACCTGTATGTACTTGCAAATGAAGGAATATCAATGGAAAATGCATATGGAACCGCATTTGTCTTAATCGCAATAGTGTTAACAATCACAATACTTTCAAATCACATAATTTCAAAATATGAAATAAAACTAGGAGTGTAGTAATATGAAAATTGAAGTGAACCATTTCAATGCAGGATTCGGCAATATGGAAATTCTAAAAGACATTAATTTAAAAATTCCGAAACATAGTGTGACTGCTTTAATCGGACCGTCAGGCTGCGGCAAATCAACATTTCTCAGATCAATTAACCGGATGAATGACCTGTCCCGTGACTTTTGCTGCAACGGAGACATTCTTATAAACTCCATGAATATATATGGCGATGAAATAGATGTTGTGGACCTTAGAAAAAATGTGGGAATGGTCTTTCAAAAGGCAAATCCATTTCCCATGTCAATTTATGATAATGTCGCATATGGGTTAAGAATACATGGAATTCATGATGATTATGAGATTTCAAAAGTCGTTGAAAAAAGCCTTAAACAGGCCGCTTTATGGGAGGAGGTTGAAGATAAGTTATTTGAATCCGCATTGAATTTATCCGGAGGCCAGCAACAGAGGCTATGTATTGCAAGAACCATTGCAGTCAATCCGGACATTATTCTGATGGATGAACCTTGCTCAGCACTTGACCCGATATCCACATTGAAAATTGAGGAACTGATAAGTGAACTGAAAAAGGACTATACAATAGTTCTTGTGACCCACAATATGCAGCAGGCAAAAAGAAGCTCCGATTACACAGCATTCTTTTTGAATGGAGAAGTGATTGAATCTGGTTTGACCCGAAATATCTTTCAAAACCCACAGGAGATTAAAACACAGGATTATATTATGGGAAGATTCGGATGAAAAAATAATCAGACACAAAAATTTTATAACTTTTTTCAGTTAAAAATAGTAATGATTAAAATGAAGATTGGAATAATTGGTGGAACAGACGGATTGGGAAAAACTTTAATATATTATTTTAGAGATGAATTTGAAGTATATATTTCCGGAACCGATCATAAAAAAGGTAGAAATGTAGCAAAAGAATTGAATGTTAATTATATTGAATCCAATGCAGGACTTGCCAATATCAGTGACATTTTAGTTGTTTCTGTTCCAATTCAATTCACATCAGAAGTGATTCGGGAAGTTGCCCCATTTATGAAAAGCGGTTCATTAATGGTTGACGTTACCTCTGTTAAAGAAGAACCTACCAAAACAATGGCTGAAGCATTGCCGGACACTGTCGAATACATTCCAACACATCCTGTATTCGGTCCCCGCACTACCGAGCTTGACAATCAGGTAATTGTTTTGACTGCTGATAAAAAGGGCAAATGGTACAGTAAAATCTACAATTACCTTTCAAATAAAAATATGAGAATCATCGAAACTACAGCAGAAAAACATGATTTTATGATGAGCATTGTACAGGTTCTGACTCACTTTTCATTTATTTCAACCGCTTCTGCAATTGAAAAGCTAAAAGTTGATTTATCTGAAAGTGAAGATTATGAAAGTCCAATTTATAATCTTATGATTGATATGATTGCACGTATTGTTGCTCAAAATCCTTATTTAACTTATAATATCCAATCAATGAACAGTAATGGTGCAAAAATCAGAAATACTTTTGCTGATGCAGTTGTTGAGCTGAGAGATGTTATCAATAGTGGAAACATGGACAAATTTGTTGAAATAGCCATTAAAGCTACTAAACATATGGGAGACATTAAAAATGCGCTTGGTAGAAGTGACAAGGCAATAAATGCTTTAAGTCATGAATTTAGCTTACTGAACAAGTCAATTGGGCGTGAAGTTGGCCTTAAACATATATATTCTGGAAAGATTCATGTGGGAATATTGGAAGGCATTAAGGACAATACCGCAATTTTGAAATCAGGAAATAAGGTTAAAAAGATAAGAATAGCAAATATTGAAGTTTTAAGCGATGAAGAATTATATGCATGGAAAATCGATAATCTGGATAAGAAAACCGAATCCATCAGCTGCGTATTTTCAAAAAATGTTCATGTAGAAACTATCCAGAATACTGTTCTAAATATTGACAATATTATCGATATCAAACTAACTGATGCATATAATGGTCCGCAAATTGATAATGACTCAATCAGTTTAACTTTTGAGATTACTGCTCTTTCAAAAGAGGATATTGACAATGTTAAAAATCTTTTCACCGGATTTGGTGGAACCATCAGATAATGTTTTAAAATAAACGAACAAATATTAAAGTGTCTAAAAGTAATTAAATTTTAAAATTTAATATACTTTACTATTTTTTATTATTTTTTCATAATATTCTTTATAAATTTATTTTTAAATTATAACACAATTATACCATATTATTTAAATCAATAAACTAATTTTAAGCTGTTTTGAAAAATTGTCAAAACCGAAACCTTTATATAGTAAAACATACACAGATTACTTTGTCAATAAAGTTACAAAAAGTAACAAAAAGATTTTGACACATTACAATTACAACATTACAGCCAAAATGGAGATGATATTATGGCAGAAAATGAAATCACATTAAAAGTTGCAGAAGCAATTTCACAAAAAGATGTAGGTCAAGGCGTAGCGAGACTTGATCCAAACGTCATGGATGACCTAGATATCCATGAAAGAGACCTCATCGAAATCATTGGTGAGAGAAGAACTGCTGCTATCGCTCTTCCTTCACAAACAGACATAGGTCTTGGAGTAATCAGAATCGACGGATTAGTTCGTAAAAACTCCGGAGCAACCATTGGTGGAGAAGTTACCATTAAAAAAGCACAGGCAACCGAAGCTAAAAAAGTTGTTCTTGCACCAACCGAAGACAACATCCGTGTGCAAGGAGATGTCAGAGGATTATTTGCAGGAAAAGTAATGGTTCAGGGAGACATTATCGGATCTCAAATACGTGCACCAAGACCAAGTATGGGTAGAGGGTTCAACAGCTTATTTGATGAATTAATGGACTTTACACCTGCAATGCGTGAAATCAAATTCGCAGTAGTGTCAACCAGTCCTAAGGACATTGTTATAGTTGGACCTAATACTGAAGTACAATTACATGAATCCCCAGTGGATGTAAGTAAAATCGAAGGAGTAAGCAACCTCGTGGACGTGAGCTACGAAGACATTGGCGGACTAAAAGAAGAGGTCAAAAAAGTAAGAGAAATGATTGAAATTCCTCTTAAAAGACCTGAACTCTTTGAAAAATTAGGAATTGCTCCACCAAAAGGAGTATTGATGCATGGTCCACCTGGAACAGGTAAAACCTTACTGGCTAAAGCAGTAGCCAGTGAAAGTGACGCTCATTTCATCCTTATCAACGGACCTGAAATAATGAGCAAATATGTTGGCGGATCTGAAGAAAACCTCAGAGAATACTTCGAGGAAGCAGAGGAAAACTCACCTTCAATTATATTTATTGATGAATTAGATGCAATCGCTCCAAAAAGAGAGGAAACCAATGGAGAAGTTGAAAGAAGAACCGTTGCTCAACTTTTAACTTTAATGGATGGTCTTAAATCCCGTGGACAAGTGGTGGTTATTGGTGCAACCAACAGACCTGACTCACTTGACCCAGCACTCAGAAGACCTGGAAGATTTGACCGTGAAATCGAAATTGGAGTGCCAGACACAGAAGAGAGAAAAGAAGTGCTTGAAATACATACAAGAAACATGCCTCTTGCAGAGGATGTTGACCTTGACAAAATTGCAAATACCACCCACGGATTCGTGGGAGCAGATCTTGAGTCATTATGTAAAGAAGCAGCAATGAGAGTAGTCAGAAGAATACTTCCTGAAATACAAAACGATGAAGAGATTCCGAAAGAAGTGATGGAAAAAATCGTGGTAACCGGAAATGACTTCAAAAACGCACAAAAAGAGATTCAACCTTCAGCTCTAAGAGAAGTTCTCGTTCAAATCCCGGACATCAAATGGGATGATGTAGGAGGACTTGAAGACGTAAAACAAGAGTTAAAAGAAGCTGTTGAATGGCCATTAAAACATCCTGAAACCTTCCAACGCTTAGGAATAAGGCCTCCAAAAGGAACTCTACTCTACGGAATTCCTGGAACAGGTAAAACATTGCTTGCAAAAGCAGTGGCAAGTGAAAGTGAAGCAAACTTCATTTCAGTCAAAGGCCCTGAACTCCTATCCAAATGGGTTGGAGAGTCCGAAAAAGGAGTTCGTGAAGTATTCAGAAAAGCAAAACAAGCTTCTCCAACAGTGATCTTTTTCGATGAAATCGATGCAATAGCCAGCGCACGTAGCGGAAATGACACTGACAGCGGAGTGACAAAAAGAGTTGTCAACCAGTTATTAACAGAAATGGACGGATTGGAAGAGCTTGAAGATGTGGCAATCATTGCAGCAACCAACAGACCTGACATCCTTGATACAGGTTTGATGAGACCTGGAAGATTTGACAGACACATTGAAGTAGGTCAACCGGACGAAGAAGCAAGAAAATCAATCTTTGAAGTACATACCAAAAATATGCCACTTGCAGGAGATGTAGATCTTAAAAAACTAGCCAAAAACACTGACGGATATGTTGGAGCAGACATTGAAGCTGTATGCAGAGAAGCAGCAATGTTGGCTTTAAGAGACAACCTTGAAGCAGAAGAAATCCCATACAAATATTTCAAAGATGCAATAGATAAGGTGAAGCCTGGAAACACACAGATACAGGAAGAACAGTTAGTTCAATACATGTAGGGACAACATCCCTACATTTTCCTCCAATATAATGATTATATAGTTTCTAACCATATTTAGAGGAAAGGCATGGAGCCTTTCCTATAACCTCCAAAATAATGATACTAAAATTCTCTATTTTCATTTTTTAAGGGAAAGATATGGAATCTTTCCCACCTCCATTATATTTACCAAATTTCTCTACCGAATTGGGAAGATATGGAATCTTCCCATCAACCTC
>JAFUBV010000419.1 GCA_017460025.1 Methanobrevibacter sp.
AACACAAATCAGATAGGAGGATAATCCCTTGTTTACTATATTACATCCTGTGATTAAACATTTACTAGCACCGTTCAAAAATATACCATAATGATAATTAATTGTATTGGCAATGTTTAAACTTGAAATATTACTTCCAGATGACCCCTCATAAAATGTAAAAATACAATTTTGCAAATTATTATCCGTTTTCCCAACAATGTTTACAGGAGTTCTGAATGTAAAATTCTTATTGGAAAAATCACCATCAATATAGAGAGTATCTCCACTTTTAACGGAAGATGTTGATTCGCCATTATTATTAAAGTAAGTATTATAATTGCTTTGATTTACCGTATACATATTTTCTGAAACTTCCAAGGCATTAACTTCATCTGAGGAAATTTCATCCAAATCAGAAATAACTTCATTACTAGATTGAACAGTATCATTTAAGTCATCAGCTGCACTCACAGCACCGATAGATACTATTACCAGCAATAAAAATAGTAAAATATTAATTTTTTTAACCATATTATACCTCATTCACATTAAATTCAATTATTGATTATTTAACTTAAATTGAAAAATAATCTAATATATTATTATTTATGAAAATAAAGCATATTTAAAAATTTCTAAAAAAATAAAAAAAGTAAAAAATAGATGATTAATTTAATAATCATCATATTCATCTTCATCGTTTCTTACATATCCCACAAGGAATATTGCAATTAAGATGAGCACTGCAATAATAACAAATATTGGCATGCTTGATTCAGTTGCACTAGCTGATTTAGCCGCTGACTGCTCAGACAATTCATAAGCTTTACTGCCGGATTCACCAGCACTGCTTGCTGAAGCAGATGAAGCGTCACTTGCAGATTCACTTGCAGATTTTGCATCACCACTTGGAGAAGCATCTGCACCGAATCCTGTATTTCCTCCATCACTACTACTTGATTTGTCTTGGGATGTACCGTTTGCCAATTGCTGTGCATTTGAACTGTCCTGACCATTGTTATTAGAGGATCCACTATTGGAACCACTATTGTCACCGGAAGTTCCTTCTTCGTCAGGCATTTGATATAATGGGTCAGTGTTTGTTGCTTGAGCCAGGATTTCTGCAAACTTAGCCTTTTGAGCAGGAGTTAGAGAACTCATTTGAATAATTTTAGCATTGAAAGCCAGGTTTTTACATGTGTGGTGACAACATGCAACACCATATTCAATAACTTGTCTCATGTACTCGTCAATAAGCTTTTGAACTGTGCTTGCATCACCGTCCCAAGTTCCCTGATCAGCCAAGTAAACCATCCACAATAGGGAAGTCTGATAACCGAATGAAGAGGTTGCTCCATCAATGTATCCGCTCATGCCTAATAATTCATTAGACATTTGTTCACCCAATTGTTTACCCAATTGTTCATTGGATACGGTCAAACCACCGAACATGTTCTGGTATCTTGCAGCATATGCATTCATACCAGATCCGCCACCGGTAATGAGCGGCATGTAATATTTAGGGTTTAGAAGCATTGTTCTACTTTCATACTCGATTTCTTCCTGATAGGTTCTTGCAACATATTTGTTTTTGTTCCTGATATCTACAAATGCAGTATCCGGACGAGACAAACCGTTTCTTTCTCTTAATATGTTTGCAGCATTGTATAATCCACCGAACCAGTCATAGTAATCGTCTGAATCGAAGAGTCTCCAAGTACTGTCAAAGTTTTGAGTAATCAAATCAGTTTTACCAAGCAGATACTTGAAGTTTTCCTTTTGATTTTTAATGTCAATATTGCCGTCATCATCAATTGTCCATGAGAATGAAACTCTTGAAAGGTATATGTCCATCAATACTTCATTTACTGTGGATTTTTCCCAGTCCGCAGTGTTTGGTATAAGTGTTGACATACCTGTTCCTTCAAGCACATTACCCGGAAGACCAAATAAACGGTCAAGCATTGGATTTTCATTGTAATGCTTAATTACATAGTTGTTTGTTTCATTTTCACCTTCTGCAAATGCTGCAAGTTTTACAGCAGTCAACATCCAGTTAAGCCAATCCTTGTTGCTTGTAACGATGCTTGCAAACACATCAATTCTAGGCCTGTTTAGAACTGTGCCATTTGACAATTTAACGGTCAATTTTTCCAATGGAAGTTTTTGAACACCTATTACCTTACCGTTGTCAGCCCACACCGGTTTGCATCCGAGGAAGTATAAGAATTCGGCAACACCGATTCCTTCAGTCCTTGAAATTTCAGTACCCCATAAAATCAATGAAGTTAATTCCGGCCATTTGCCGTGTTTTTCATAGTATTGGCTAAGCAATAAATCCACGATTTTGACAGCGGACTCATAAGCTGACTCTGAAGGCATCCTTGTAGGGTCAGACGCATAACCGTCATAACCGGTTGGAATTGAATCCCCATATGAAGGGTCTGCAAACAATCCTGCAGGAACATACCCTCCCTGCAATGCAGTGAAAATCGCATTCCATTCATTGTTGTTTTGAATATTGACTATCACTTGTGCAGCATATGCAGTTGCATTGTATAATGATGAGCCTTTAGCTATATTATATTTGCCTGTGAGCTCATCTACAGATGAACCGTTAACCAATTGAGAAATATAGTTCAATAGGAATTGCTTAATGGCACTGGCCTGAGCCAAATATTCAATATTTCCCTGAACATCATCATTGAAATTCTTGCCCTTTAATTCAGGATATAAATACTCCATTACATAATTGTAGATTTTTGTTTGAGATGATGTAATGGTCATTACTTCCTCTGCAAGTTCATCTCCTGTCAGTATTTTACCGAGAGTGTGCAAACCGTAGGTGATGAAATCATCTTCCATTGCTTCAAGATACAAGTGCAAGTCATCTATCCATTCCTGGAATGTCTCATTTTCTCCTGTGAAGTTTCTAAAGCCTAAAGTTGGAGCCAATTTTAAAATCTTGGCCTTATACTCTTCGGCATTAGATGTTACATTAAGTTTTACCTGATCCTTATAGTAGTTGATGTAGTTATTCAATACAGTATAATTACCATACAGACCGGAAGTAACCATTGCAGGAGTCATGTGAGTTATAAGTAATGCTGCAATTCTATCCCGTGCAACCATAGCTTCCCCAGGGTTTGATACAATATATGGATATAATGTTGGGTTTAATGTTAACTCAAAGGTCCAGTCACCTTCATTGGCACCAAGGTTTGTACCCGGCAGCCATTCGAGTGTTCCGTGAGTTCCCATATTCACTATAGCATTTACTTTAGCGGTCTTATCCAACCATTTATAATAGGATACATAGTACTGTGTCGGAGGCAGGGTCAAGTCGTGGTAATTCTCAATTGTTTTAAGCTCTTCCCATCCTCTACTTGGCTGGAAAGTGACAAATACCTTACCGAACCATATTCCCGGAACGACCATGTACTGCTCATCGGTTCCATTATATACCATTGAAGGACCTAAACCTGCTCCCCAGTAATCAATCATTTCTTTAATTAGATGTTGAGGAATGTCCTTTACAAGATTACGGAAGTCCCTTGTTGAGATCAATTGATGATGCTTTACCAACTCATCATAATTATCCTCGACATACTGCCTTAACAGACCGTATGCCCATGAACCCTTGTTACCCATCTTAAAGATAATGTCTTCAAGCTCTCTTGCGGTCATTTTTTGTCTGATGTCTCCACCAGTATCATAACCCGCCTCATATAACTTAACAATCAAATCATATGTGGATTGAGTTACATTCAGATAAGATGCACCAATCTCTGCCTTTCCAGGCGGATAGTTATACAATACAATTGCGATTGTCTTATCGGAATTATCTAAATCCTTTAAATCTGCCCATCCGCAGCTTAACTTGACCATCTTATCCACACCAGATTGAATTACATGAGTCTTACCCTCACCATCAACGTAGGATAAGATAACCGGACCATACACGCCCTCGAAACTTGGGAAGGTTACAGCATATGTCCATTCGACCTGCGGACCTAAATCTGAATTGTAACTGTATTCTGAGATTTCATTTACCCCTTTAAGAACTGCCAAATCTATTTCAGATAAATCAGGTTCTGCTGAACCATTAGCATAACTTAAAGACCAACTATATAGAGAAGTAATTGTTGAAATGCCTATTTTTGAGGCATTTGTGATTCTATTCAATATAGAAGACATGGAAGGAGTGGTACTTGTTTTAAACACGTTAAAAGCGGTTCTACCACTTGCAGCATAGCTTCTTATTAATGAATCAACAACGTCTCCGCCACAATAGTAAGTAGCAATAGCTATGAGTTTTTTGTCCGGATTCAATTTGGTTTTTAATTGTTCTTCGAATTTATTGAATAATTCCTTAGGATTCAATGTATGCTCTACCCAGTATTCATATTCAAACTTCATCCAGTTTAAACTGCCGTCTTGGGTTTTAGTGTAACCTGGGTCATTGGTAATCCAGTCATGAATCAAATCAGAACTTGGAAGAAGAGTGAGCATTCCAATGTCCGGGTGGTAAAAACCACATTCAGGACTCATAAGAGGAATTCCATCTGCAGTCAATGTCGGATTGGAGTATTTAGTCGGTTCAATCAGGTAACGAACATAATCAAAGTAATTTTTCATGTTTGTTTGTAAAACATCAGAATCTTTAATATCTTCCGCTTGGAAATAAGAACCGATGTAGGTATTTTCAATGGTATCATAAGTATTATTGCTTTCACTAGCACCTATGATATGTAAACCAGTTGCATTCAATATCTCTTGAGTGTAAGTACCAAAAGTATATGCTACTTTATAGTTCTTGTTTGCCGGAGAATTTGACAATAATTGTTTTAGATATGATGCTGTGAATTTATTGTAAGCTGAATTTTCAGCAAACATATCAATGTGGATATATTTAGCCCATTCCGCCAGCCATGCTCTTGACTCATCAAAATTGGTTGTACTGATGAATCCAATACGCCTTGACATATTCATTAACACGTCCACTTTTTCGTTGTGAGATGAATAATCCACTAATAATAAAATATCCGGAACAAACATCACGTTATCAATAGTTAAAGTCTTACCGTCCTGATTAGTGCAATCAACATCTAATTTGATAGGATCATATGTAGAATATGTAAATTCCAAATTATATTTTTGAGAGCCGACTCCAGTGAATGTTGCAATACCTTTGTTGTTTGTTGTTTGAGTTGAAATCAAATTATTATGGGAGCCGTATAACTTTACGGTTGCCCCTTTTAACTCAATTCCATCCTCAGTCCATGTTTTGCCTGTTTCGTTAAAAGAATCATATACGTGAACATTAATTACATTATTATTTGCCTCAAGCATTCCCTCATCTGATTGAGAAGATTGAACTTCAGTAACATCATGTTCTTGCGTTATTTCTTCTAACTCACTTGGAGCACTCACCACATCAGATATTGTTTCATTATCTCCTGCAAATACACTACCTACAGAAAATATAAGCAATATTGAAATAATTAATGCGAATAACAATCTATTATCAATTTTCGTCTTTTCACCTCCTTCATGCCCGATTTAAGAAACATAGCAAAATCAATTTTTTCACTATAAGTTTAAATTTGATTTGAGAACATATAAAATTAACTAAACTACACCATAATTAGGGTTTAATAAAATAAAGTATACACAAATAAGATACATTTAAATACTTAATAGACCAAATAAAATTTACCAAAGATTAGAGGTGATAATATGCGTAAGGTAATGATTGTTTTAACAATAATCCTTATCGGAATGTTAATTCCAGTGGGATTTTCAGCTAACGATAATAGTCAGGCTGTCATAACTTATGGTGAGACAACTCACACAAATGCAGATTATAAAAATACTGTTGACAATTTCTTTAAAAATCAAGCAGGCGTTGATTTAAAAAACGTTGATTCAAAAATAATTACCGCTTCTGAAGTAAACAAGATTTCAAGTACAATTACCGGTAAAACCTACTCTTCAAGTCAAATCTATTCCTCAGCATTAGTTGATTTGAATGAAAATGACAATCTTGAAGTGAGCGTTGACAAATCAAAAATCACAACAATAACCGGAGACATGTACCTTTCCGCTTTAAAATCAGCAGGAATTACAGCAGGACACGTTTATGTAACAAGTCCAGTATCCGCTACCGGTGAATCCGCACTTGCAGGAATCATGAATTCCTATGAAGTAGTGACCGATGTGGAAATTCCAGACACAGTCAAAGAAGCAGCGAACAATGAGATTTACACCCAAGCGGAAATCGTTAAAAACTCAGATGTTGATGCTGATGAATTGTCAAAGCTTGTTGATGATGTAAAAGAAGAAGTTCAAGTCAATAATGTTACAGATCACACTACCATAGTGAACATTATCAATAACTACACTATCAACAACAATATCAACATTACAAACAGCGATATTGAAAACCTTGCAGACAGTATTGAGCAAATACAGAACGTGCAAGGCGACATAAACAGTTACCAAACCGAAGTATCAGGAGTATTCAACAATACCACTGATCAGGCTCAAGGATTTTTAGGCGGACTATTCAACTAGAATAGTCCCACTTATTCTATTTTTTAAAGAAAACTTATATATTGTTGTAACTATCAACATATATTTAAGTGAATACAATGAAAACAAAATTAATCTTTTTTACAATAATTCTAATCGTTTTGGGATTGGGAATATCTGAAGTTACAGCAATCAGCGATGCTGAAACCGCTGCAAACGATAT
>JAFUBV010000420.1 GCA_017460025.1 Methanobrevibacter sp.
GATAAAACAGAAGTTCCTCCAAATAATCATATAAAAGTGATACATCGTCTTCTGAATCTATTTCAAATTCTATTGTATTTACTGCATCAATTTCTGAAGTATCAGAAATAATATTAAAAATTGCCAAACTTGCATTTTCAAAAGCTTCATTCCTATCTTTTCCATAAGCTTTAAGTCCAATGTCAGCAGTTGCTTCAAAATATTCATACCTTTTCATGACGCTTACCCCAAATATTACTTTTCAAATGCTCTCACTCTTTGCTTATATATGTACTTTTTACAACTTTAATATAGTGATTAAAATGTTAGGCAATAATGACACCACAATTCAAGTAGATTTAAGAAAAAGAAGTTCAATGAAAGACGAAATAATGTACAGTAATTTAGATGTTCAATCTTGCATGGTAGTGCTTGTAGTAATAGCAGCATTACTTTTCTCTGTTATTTCTGTTGTAGCAGCTCAAGCTCCAATTATTTAAATTTGAGCTTAAAAACAATGCCAAACCCTTTAGTTGCACATTAGACTATGAGCTTACCATGCAAATACTCTAATGTTAACAGAAACTAATTTCCCTTAAATACAGGAAAACGATTAAATGGCATAATCATCGGGGTTAAAACGCAATATAATTTCTCTTGATTTTCCTCTAACCCCTTTTCCTGTAAATTTTGTATCAATCAATCTTACGAATTCCAGTTTATCCAATGCACGATTAAATGATGCATAGCTGGAACCTGTTTTTTGTTTAAACAATTCAGACAATTCACCAGCAGTATATATGCCTTCATAATCTGAAATCATCCTTAAAATTGTTCGTTCATTATCATTTAAAGATTTTAATGTTTCGAAAACATTGACGGATACCAGAGATTCCATTGCTTTGTCAAAGTGTTCCTGAGTGATTTGGCGGCTTGCATCCGCTTCTGCAATGTTACCGCATGATCTTAAAAGATTAATGCCCACTCTCAAATCACCGTTTTCTTCAGTGTACATTGCAATTTGCTCCAATATATCATCAGGCAAGACATTAGGGAAAAATCCTGCTTTTGCACGGTCACGTAAGATATCTTCAAGTTCAGAATAAGTATATAATGGGAATGTTATTTCTTGAGGAATAAATACAGTATTTACATTTTTATCAAAGGCATATTTAAATTCCAGATCTGACAATATGGCAAAAATTGATGTTTTTACACCAGGATATTCCTCATATGCTCTTAATAAATCATAAACAACTTTATCAGCATTTTTTGATTGGAACAGATAGTTAATATCATCCAGTGCCACAACCAGTGACCTTTCCTTTTTTTGAAGGTCTTTCATAATCTGGTCATAGATTCTTGAAAAAGGAACTCCAGTTTCAGGAGGAATGTGTCCGAAAAGCTTTTTGTAAATTTGTGAAAATATTCCAAAACGTGTAGTGTGCAATTGACAGTTGATATATACGCATACTACCTTATCTGAAGTTTTTTCAACCAGTTCGAATACTTTCCTTATTGATGTGGACTTTCCTGTTGCCGGTGAGCCTAAAACAATTGCGTTTGACGGTTGTCCTCCTCTTAAAGCAGGCCTTATTGACATTGCCATTGCTTCCATTTGTGTGTCCCTGTAATTGAAGTTTTGAGGAAAGTAATCCGGATCAAAAGCATTAATGTTTTGAAAAAGACTTTCATCAGCCATTAAAATATCTTCTATTCCCATATTATCATATTATTATTTCTTATTATAAAACGATTTTTATTCACATAAATTGATAATATCGACATTTTCATTGTCAATTATCCATTGTGTGAACTTCTCGGCATATCCTAACTTTTTCTTTTTAAAGTCATCTGCCTTTGCAGTGTCAGTTTTGATATTTGGCCTTGAGTATCTGGTTACGATTTCACCGAAATCCATACCTGCAAGTGTTATTTCAACTGCCCCTAATGCTACAGATAGAAATAGCGCCCTGTCACCATCGGTGAATCCTCCGAAATTATAGAGGTTTCCAACAGGCTGTGATTGAGTAGTTCCCAATATGCTTGTAAAGAATGGTGTCAGCCTTGCAATCTTATCTATATTGTCACCATGCGCATGTATCGCTACATTTGCTCCTCTCAAGTTTGCCAAAAGAATATCATCAAGGTTTCCATCCAAATCTGTAGCAATTATGTCCGGTGCGATTTTTTCTTCTATTAAAGCGGTTGTTGCACCATCTGCTGCAACAAGAATGTAGTCTTTTAAATCATAATCCTCTTTTAGGAGTTTTATATGTTCCTTTAAGGATGGGCCTGCACCAAATACTATAAATTTATCTGAAAAATCAACAAATCCTTTTAAATCATCTAATGTGAGACATCCTTCTGTTGACAGTATTTCATCCAGTAATTTTGCAGACTCTTCATCGTTTTGGCGTGAAAATCCAAAATCTTCAAGAATTTCTGTATAATATTTTTCCCAAAGTCCAAATTCCATATTTAAACCTCACTATAATTATATTAGGTCATTTTTAATTAAATAATTTATTATTAGATATTTAATTAAAAATGGATTTATACTTCTTAAATTACAAATAAAAAGTAATAATATTAATTTAACATGAATACATTTATATACTCTGTAATTTAAACCAATAAGTATAGATAAATTGATATTAGGAGGTCGATAAAATTATTTACACTTTAAAAGATGTATTGGACATATTGGAGAATATTAAAAGGAATCCAGCCGGTATAAAATACCAAAATCATGTTTAAGCCACGCACAAGAGATAAACATTGACATTAACAAAATAACTCAAACATTATGTGAAGATATACCAGTAAGCATTGAAAAAACATTTAAAAATCATCAAAATTTGAATTAAAATATAATTACAAACATTTTATGGATTTAAGTATAAATCTAGAAATATTAAATGAAAATGAAGTAGAAATTACAAATATTAATGAAATTAAAAAAGTAGACACCGAATACACCTACGATTCAAGATTAGACATCATTAGAATTGAAGTCAAAGAAAAATACAAATCTAAAGAATCCATAGAATTAGAATCTGGCATTTATCTTGATTTTGATGAAAATTATTTCCCTGTCAATCTTGAAATAAATGATGCATCTAAAAGAATTGAAGTCGATGAAAAATTTTTAACCAAACCCTCAGGCAATGTAAAAATAGTTATAGATAAAGAATCAATATACGTTGAAGTTACATTTAAAAATAACAATAGATATGAATTTTTAAATCTGGATACAATTGGTGAAGACTACCTTCCAAATATTAAAACTGATTTTGCAATTGTTTAGAAGTCATCACTTCTAAACTAATTTTTATTGACCACATTCACCGCAGAACCTGTCAGACGTTCATACAGGTTGTTGATTTGCCTTAAAGTGAATCCGACCAAAAATGCAGAAATTATTGTTCCAATATTTACTGCTCCCAAAATGTTTGTATACCACAATCCGCACATTATAAGAGATATTATGACCATTGTTGCATCAAAACCTATTTTGATTGTGGAAAATCTCCAGTTGGTAACGATTGCAACTGATTCAACACATCCTTCACCTGGAAGCGGAGCAATGTTTGCAGGCATGTAGACGAATATGCCGAAAGCTGTAAGGAATATGCTTATAAATAAAAATACAATCATCATGATTACAGATCCGTCAAACGGAATGAATGAAACAATATATAATGCCAAATCGGTGAAATATCCGAAAAGCACACAGTTGATTAGCTGCAACAGCCTTCTTTTGTGAAATCTTGACCTTAAAATAAGAAACTGTATCAATATTAACGCAGCATTGAATATGAAAGTTGTTATTCCTATGTTAATATTAGTTATTAATGCCAGAGAATAGGAAATTGAACTGATCGGTGTTGTTCCAAGGGTGGAAACGATTGAAAATGCCACTCCAAGGGACATTATAAACAGACCGATTACAAATAAGCAAATCCTTTTTATCATATTATATAATATATATTACATCTTTTTTAAATCTACATCATGACCTGTAAAATGGCCATAGATTTTGTGAATATATTTGACGGTTGTTCCGATAAAGAGCGCACCGAGAATTGTTCCAATCCCAACACTTCCAAATTCTCCTAAAAATCCATAACTTAATATTAATGCTGTTGCAACCACAGTTATATCAAAATAGACCTTGATTTTTGGAAATGGCTTGTCCAGCACAATCGCTATTGCCTGTGTGACTCCCTCAACAGATAACGGAATGATGTTTGTCGGCACATAAAAGAACAGTCCAAGAGCTATGAAAAATATTGACAATACTGTCATTATTAATGCTATTAAAAAATTATCTGCAGAGGGTATGAAACCAAGTAATGCCACAGAAAAGCTTGTGAATGCTCCAAAAAGCACCCCGACAAATACCTGCAGGAAGTGTTTTTTCTTGAAATCTCTTCTTAAAAGCAGCAATTCGATTAAAACCAGAAATGCATGAAATATGAATGTTGCAACACCTATTTCTATTGCCCAAATCAGGTTCATTGCATATGGAATTGAACTAACCGGTGCTGAGCCCAAACCGGACTTTATTGAAAATGCCACCCCAAGGGTTATCAGGTAAAGGCCAAAAACATAGTTGAATACTCTTTTAATTGTTAGTTCTTCTCCACTGAATTGCATACAATAATATATGTTTTAAAAGTATTTAAACAATATGTATAAAATATCTTATCAAATTAAACAGTGCACTAAAATGTACATTATAAAATAGTGAAAATGTGAATAAATACCCCATTAAAAATATTTAATAAGTATAAAAGTAAAAAATATATATAGCTTAAATTAAGCTAATTTTCTAGAAAATTGGAGGAAAAATTAATGAACGATATCTTATTAATGCTTCCTGGACCAACAACAGTGCATCCTAGAGTACTCAATGCAATGTCACAAGCTGTTGTTAACCACAGAGGAGCAAAATATGGTGAAATATTAACTGAAACTACTGAATTAATGAGTAAAGTTTTCCAAACCCCAAATAACTCTTATTTACTAACTGGATCTGGAACTGCAGCTATGGAAGCAGGAATTGCCAACACTGTAGCACCTGGAGAAAAAATGTTAAATGTCGTAGGTGGAAAATTCGGTGAAAGATTCATGAAAATTGCGCAAACCCATGGAATCGATGCCAAAGAATTAGCAGTAGAATGGGGAACTGCTGTAACACCTCAAGCTATTAAAGAAGCTCTTGACGAAGATGAAGACATTAAAGCAGTTAGTGTAATTCACAATGAAACCTCTACCGGTGTAGCTGCACCTATTGAGGAAATCGGTAAAGTAATGAAAAACTACGATGCACTATACATTGTAGATACCGTATCATCCCTTGCAGGAGATGAAGTGAACGTTGAAAAATTCGGAATTGACGTTTGTCTTACCGGATCTCAAAAATGTATCGCTGCACCACCGGGCATGGCTGCAATCACATTCAGTGACGACGCATGGGCTGCAGCAGAAAAAGTGGAAACCAACACTTTCTACTTAGACATGAAAGCTGCTAAAAAAAGCGGAGACAAAGTACCTCCTCAAACTCCATACACTCCATCAGTTTCACTCACATATGCAATGAATGAAGCTTTAAAAATGGTTATAGAAGAAGGAATTGACAACAGAGTTGCACGTCACCACAAAGCTGCTAAAGCAAGTGTTGCTGCAGTTAAAGCATTAGGTTTAGAATTATTCGCTGATGAAGCAGTATCCTCTGCAACCGTAACTGCTGTTAAAATGCCTGAAGGAATTACTGATGATCAGTTCAGAGGCACAACCCGTGACAAATATGGTGTAGAATTAGCTGGCGGTCAAGATCACTTGAAAGGAAACATTTTCAGAATCGGACACATGGGAAATATTTCCTACAAGGAATTAACTCAAACCTTTGCTGCTATCGGTATGACTTTAAAAGGTTTAGGTGTAATTGACGACGCTGGTGCTGGTGTTTCATCCATTGCAGAATCATACTTATGATTCTGTTCTTTTTCTTTTTTTATTATATTTTAGTTATAAGTTATAACCCACTATTTTTTTGAAAAAATTTTCTGCTTGTAAGTTATAAGTTATATGTTACACTTGAAATGCATGTCTTCAACTTGTGTATTAGAACTTATAAGTGAAAAGTTACACTTGAAATCGATGTCTTCAACTTGTGTATTAGAACT
>JAFUBV010000421.1 GCA_017460025.1 Methanobrevibacter sp.
CAATCTGATATGAGATATCAGCAAATTATCTCTGAAGCTAAGACGAATGCTCGTAGAGCAGAATTAGGCGCTAAAGAAGAAGTAATTGAAGCTGCTTTTAATCAAGCTATTGGAGAATTAAAAGTTAAAGCTTCTTCTGGCGATGAAGAATATGAAGATTCATTAAGTAAAATGATTAAAGAAGCTGCTGATGAAATTGGTAGTGATGATTTAATTATTCAATTAAATGAAGCTGATACAAATAAATTCAAACAAGACTTATCTTCACAAGGTACAGACTCTTTTGAAATTGATGGAATCAATTTCACATTAGGTGAACCTATTGATGCTATCGGTGGAGCTGTTTTAAAAACCACTAATGGAGATATTGAAGTAAATAACACAATTGAAGCTAGATTAGATAGATTTAAAAGTATCTTACGTAGTGAAGTTGCTGAAATATTATTTAAATAATTAGGAGGATAAATTATGGCAGATGGAATTGCAACATTAATAAGTTCTGTAGGTCTTACACAAGAAACCTTTTTGGTATTCTGTGTTATCGCAATACTTGTTGTTGGTGCAGTAGTTGTAATCATTACATCCAGACCAATTTTGGACATTTATCCTTATCTTAACCCAAGTGCAAGAGTAAGAGCTAGAAAAGGAAGATTATTTGATGAAAAACAAATTTCTGAACTCGTTGAAACCAACGATGTTGAAGAAGTTGAAAACTATCTCAAAGGTGTTCCTGAATACGCTGATGTTTTAGATGAGTACCCACTTGATAAAGCATTAGATGTTGAACGTGCTAACACTTATGACTTTGTTGCAAGATTAGCTCCTGAAGACATTAAAGATCCATTTGTTGTCATGTCTAAAAAAGCAGATATTGATAACATTAAAAGTCTTTTAACTGCTAAGGAAGTTGGTCTCAGTCCTGATGAAACAAGAGAATTATTAATTCCTTGCGGATCATTATATGATGATTTGGAATCATTAGCTGATTCTGAAAATGTAACTGACATTGTTACAAGTTTAGATGGTACTGAATATGCAACCGCATTAGAAGATGCTCTTCCACAATATGAAGATACTAATATGATTCTTCCATTAGAATCTGCTTTAGATAAATATTATTTAGGCAAATTATTACGTTCTTCT
Source organism: Methanobrevibacter sp. (assembly GCA_017460025.1). GTDB lineage: Archaea > Methanobacteriota > Methanobacteria > Methanobacteriales > Methanobacteriaceae > Methanocatella. Next base: position 1,144 of record JAFUBV010000421.1, read on the forward strand.
GATGTTCCATCCGATGAAAATAAACAGATTTTATATGCATATGTTGGAACACAAGTTGATGTAGCTAATCTAAAACTAATTATAAGGGCAAAACAGGATGGCCTTGATTATGATGCAATCTCCCCTTATATATTAGAAGAAGGATACCAATTACGTGATTGGAAACTTAAAGATTTAATGGAATCTCCAGATGTTACAAATGTAGTTTCTGGTTTAGAAGGAACAAAATATGCAGAAGCATTAACTGATGTAATGCCGGTTTATAATGAAACTGGTTCTGTTGCTGTATTTGAAAAAGCATTAGATGTTTACTCTTCTGAATATTCAAAATCTTTAGCTTCTAAAAAACCATTAGGTATTGGTCCAATTATTGGTTATTTAAGTCAAAAAGAAAATGAAATTAAAAATTTAAAAATTATTGCAAGAGCAAAAAGAGAAGCAGACTTCCCTAATTCTAAAATCATGGAGATGTTAATATGAGTTCAGTCGCAATTATAGGAGATATTGACACTGTTTCAGGATTTAGATTAGGTGGTGTCAAACAGGCAGAAGTTGTCAACACTTCTGAAGAAGCTATCGCAGCTTTTGATAAATTTTTAGATGATGAAATTTCAATTATTATCATTACTCAATTAATGGCTAATGAAATAAGAGATCATATTAATAGAAAAATTGGTTCAAGTGTTTTACCAATGATAATTGAAATACCTGATAAAGATGGGTCCTCAGAAGGATCATCTGATCAAATAAATGACCTTATTAAAAGAGTTATCGGGGTAGAGATGGTTAAATGATTATTGAAGGAAATATTATTAAGATTGCTGGGCCTGTTATTATCGCAGATGGTATGAGAGGGGCTCAGATGCTTGAGATGGTTAGGGTAGGTGACGAAAAGCTTATCGGGGAAATCATCGAGCTTGAAGGTGACACCGCAACTATCCAAGTATACGAAGAAACAGCCGGTATCCAACCGGGTGAAGTAGTTGAATGTACTGGTGGTCCATTATCAGTAGAACTCGGTCCTGGTGTAATGAGTTCTATTTTCGATGGAATTCAAAGACCTTTAAGAATCATCAGAGAAGAATCTGGTGACTTCATTGCTAGAGGAATCGATGTAGATTCTGTAAACAAAGAGAAAAAATGGGCATTTAAACCAGTAGCAAAAGTTGGAGACAAAGTAAAAGGTGGAGACGTACTTGGTGAAGTTCAAGAAACTACTGCAGTTTTACACAAAATCATGGTTCCACCAACATTAGAAGGTGAAGTAACTGAAATCGCAGCTGAAGGTGAATACACTGTACTCGAAGACATCGCTGAAGTAGCTGGTGAAAAAGTTCAAATGCTCCAAAAATGGCCTGTAAAAAGAAGCCGTCCATATATTGAAAAATTAGATCCAGATATACCATTAGTAACTGGTCAAAGGGCACAAGATACTTTCTTCTCCGTAGCTAAAGGAGGAGCAGCAGCTATCCCAGGTCCTTTCGGATCAGGTAAAACTGTTACTCAACAACAATTAGCTAAATGGGCTGACGCAGATATTGTTGTATATATCGGATGTGGAGAACGTGGTAATGAAATGACTGAAGTACTTACTGAATTCCCATTCCTTGACGACCCAAAAACTGGTAACCCATTAATGGACAGAACTGTTCTTATTGCTAACACTTCAAACATGCCGGTAGCAGCTAGGGAAGCATGTGTATATACTGGTATTACTATTGCTGAATACTATCGTGACCAAGGTTACGATGTAGCACTTATGGCTGATTCAACCTCAAGATGGGCTGAAGCTATGAGGGAAATTTCTGGAAGATTAGAAGAAATGCCTGGGGAAGAAGGTTACCCTGCATACTTAGCATCCAGATTAGCTCAATTCTACGAAAGAGCTGGAAGAGTAAAAACTATTGGTAGCGAACCAAATGTAGCATCTATTTCTGTAGTTGGTGCTGTATCACCTCCTGGTGGGGACTTATCCGAACCTGTTACACAAAACACCTTACGTATTTGTAAAGTGTTCTGGGCGTTAGATGCATCTCTTGCAGATAAACGTCACTTCCCTTCAATTGACTGGTTACAAAGTTACTCATTATATGTAGACAGTATTGAAGGATGGTGGGCTGAAAACGTAGCTGCAGACTGGAGAGCAACTCGTGACCAAGCTATGGGATTATTACAAAAAGAATCCGAGTTACAAGAAATTGTACAATTAGTTGGTCCTGATGCATTACCTGAAACTGACCAAGCTACTTTAGAAACTACTCGTATGTTAAGAGAAGATTTCTTACAACAAAACGCATTTGATGAAGTAGATACATACTGTGCACCAGACAAACAGTACAAAATGTTAAAAACCATTTTATTATTCTACAAAGAATCTCTTGCAGCAGTTAACAGAGGAGCTCCTATTGCAAATATTGTAGCTTTACCTGTTAAAGAAGAAATCGGTAAAATGAAATACATACCACAAGACGAATTTGATGCAAAAATTGCAGATATTCAAGCAGCAATTACTAAACAATGCAGTGAGGCTTAAAAATGAATACAAATATTAAAACTAGAGAATATACTACTGTATCTGAAGTCTCAGGTCCTTTAATGGTTGTTGAAGGAGTAGAAGGCGTTGGTTACAATGAAATTGTAGATATTGAAACACCAACTGGTGAAAAAAGAAGTGGACAAGTTCTTGAAGTAACTAAAGATGTTGCTGTTATCCAAGTGTTCGAAGGAACTAACGATTTAAACACTAAAGATACTAAAACCAGATTCACTGGTCAAACCGCAAAAATCGGTGTATCCAGAGACATGATGGGACGTATCTTCAACGGTATTGGTAAACCTATTGACGGTGGACCAGAAATCATCCCTGATGAAGAATTAGATATTAACGGGGCACCAATGAACCCTGCTTCTCGTGAATTCCCAGAAGAATTTATTCAAACTGGTATCTCTACCATTGACGGAATGAACACATTAGTAAGAGGACAAAAACTTCCTATTTTCTCAGGATCTGGTTTACCTCACAACGATTTAGCTGTACAAATTGCAAGACAAGCTAAAGTATTAGGAGCAGACGATGAGTTCGCTGTAATTTTCGCTGCTATGGGTATTACTAACGAAGAAGCTAACTTCTTTATGAGAGACTTCGAACGTACTGGAGCATTAGAAAAATTAACAGTATTCATGAACTTAGCAGACGACCCTGCTATTGAAAGAATCTTAACTCCAAAAATGGCTTTAACTACTGCTGAATATTATGCATTTACCTTAGGTATGCAAGTATTAGTTATCTTAACAGATATGACTAACTACTGTGAAGCATTAAGGGAAATTTCTGCAGCAAGAGAAGAAGTACCTGGTAGAAGAGGATACCCTGGTTACATGTACACTGACCTTGCAGGTATCTATGAAAGAGCAGGACGTATTGATGGTAAAGAAGGTTCAATTACTCAAATGCCTATCTTAGTTATGCCTCAAGACGATATTACTCACCCAATTCCTGATTTAACCGGTTATATTACCGAAGGACAAATCGTATTAAGTAGGGAAATCTCAAGGAAAGGTATTTACCCTCCTGTGGATGTACTTCCTTCACTTTCTCGTTTGATGAGTGGGGGTATTGGTGGAGACAAAACTAGGGATGACCACAGTGGTGTATCTGACCAACTTTATTCTGCATATGCAGAAGGTCGTGAATTAAGAGACCTCGTTGCGGTTGTAGGGGAAGAAGCACTTACTGAAAGGGATCAAAAATTCTTAGAATTTGCTCAAGCATTTGAAGATCAATTCATTACTCAAAGTAAAGATGAAGACAGAACCATCTTTGAAACTTTAGATCTCGGTTGGAGTTTACTCAAAATCTTACCTAAATCTGAACTCAAAAGGGTTAAAGAAGAATTTGTTGAACAATACCTTCCAAAAGATGACTAATCTCATTACAGTAATGTAGGTGATTAAATGGCACAAGATATTATAGATGGAATTAATCCAACTCGTATGGAATTATTATCTCTTAAAAATAGGACAAAACTTGCTGTAAAAGGGCATGGTTTGCTTAAAGAAAAAAGAGATGCTTTAATCAAAGAGTTTTTTGATATCTTGGATCGTGTCAAAGGTATTCGTGAAAACGCAGAACAAAGTCTAAAAGAAGCAAATGATGCTTTAATTGAAGCACAAATTGCTATGGGAGACTTAGCTGTTAAAAAAGCAGCTTTATCAGTTAAAGAATCTATTGATGTTGAAATTTCATCTAGAAGTGTTATGGGCGTAGCAGTACCTGTTACTAATGTGAAAATGGAAGAAAGATCCATTGTAGACAGAGGTTATGGTTTTGCCGACACTACCATACAATTAGACGAAGCTGCAAAGAAATTCGAGGAATCTCTTAAGTATTTGATTGAACTTGGTGAAGTGGAAAAAACTATTTTCTTACTTGCTGAGGAAATCGAAGCTACTAAACGTAGAGTAAACGCTTTAGAGCATATTATGATTCCAAGATTCCAAAATACTGAAAAGTATATTGATATGAGACTCCAAGAAATGGAAAGGGAAAACTTTGTTAGATTGAAAATGATTAGATCAACAATTGAGAAAAATGAAAA
>JAFUBV010000422.1 GCA_017460025.1 Methanobrevibacter sp.
GATTATTCTTCAGTAGCCTTTGATTTTGCTTACCTTAAAAAGCCACTGATATATTATCACACAGAATCATTCACCAAATTCCATTACGATAAGGGATATTTTGATTATGATACAATGGGATTTGGTCAAATCATAAAATCAGAAGGGGATTTGGTTGAAAAAATCATCAGTTATATCGATAACGGCTGTGTCATGGAAGATAAGTATCAAAAGCGTGTCGATGAGTTTTTCAAATTCCGTGATGCGAACAATTCCAAAAGAATCTATGATTGGCTAATTTATAAATAACTTAGTTTAAAATATATAATATGATGACCGGACCAGTATTTTCAATAATAATTGCAATCTACAATACTCAAGATTATCTCGATGAGGCTATTGAATCAGTTTTAAATCAGGATTTTGATTTTAAAAGATACATTCAGCTGATTCTTGTCGATGACGGGTCCACTGACAGATCATATGAAATATGTTTGAAATATCAAAAGCAATATCCTGACAATGTAATTTTACTTAAAAAGGAAAATAACGGTCCTGCCAGTGCCCGAAATATGGGTTTGGAATATGCAACAGGGGAATTTGTAAACTTCCTTGACAGTGATGATAAATTGTCAGCTAATGCATTGTCTCAGGTCATGGAATTCTTTAAAAAATACGATACGGATTTGGTTACAGTTCCGATTGAATATTTTGGGGCTAAAACAGGCAATCAGTATATGAACTACAGATTCAAGCAATCCGGCTTGATTAATCTGGATGAAACATTCAACTGTCCTCATTTTTCAGCTTCAACATCATTCATTAGAAGACAGAGTATTAAAGACATCCGATTCAGTGAAAATCTGGCAAATGGAGAGGATTTGTTATTTGTCAATCAGATATTGCTTGACAAACTAAATTATGGTGTTTTAAACACTGCAAAGTATTATTACCGAAAACGTGAAAATGATGATTCCCTGATGGATAAGGCATTCACATCCAATGAATATTTCACACCAAAGCTTAAGCATTGCTTTAAAAGATTAGTCGATTATTCCATCAAAACTAAAGGCAGTGTGCCAAAATTCATTCAATATACAATTGTTCAGGATCTGCATGGCGTTATAAGGTCAGATAAATTCGGAGATTTTGTTAAAAACCGTGAGGATTTCTTCCACTATTTGAATTATATTCTGGATTTCATTGATGATGATGTGATTTTATCTCAAAGAAAGCTTGATGAACATGCCAAATCATTTTTACTTTTTGTTAAAAACGGGGAGTTTCATATTGAAACAGGCAAAAATACTGTTTCGCTTAAAACCGCAAATCACACTATCAACAATACTCACAACAATAAAATCAGAATCACTGATATTGATGTGGCAAATAAAACAGTAAATCTGTCAGGATATGTTCTAAGCTGCTGTTATAACAGCGATTTGGTAGTTAAATGCAATGAACTTGAATATTCATATGATGAAAATAATCCTGTACTGAGCTTTGCAGGCATTGACTGGCTATTCAAAGCGGAATTTGAATTTGAACTGCCATTTGAAAATGAACTGCAAATCAGTATCCGACTGATATATGATGGAATAACATTGAATAATAGAATTATAGCTGATGAATCAGATGTCAAGCTAAAAGATAATATTATAATAATTACTGATTCTTCATTTAAAAGCAAAGTTAAAAAGGTGTTAAATTGGTGAAAATATCTGTTATTGTACCGGTCTATAATGTTGAGGCATATCTCCAGCAGTGTCTTGACAGTATTTTATATCAAAGCCTTAGAGATATTGAGGTAATTTGCATTAATGACGGATCAACTGACAGTTCACTGGAAATCCTTGAGGAATATCAAAAAAAAGACAGTCGGGTTAAAATATTTGCCCAATCAAACAGGGGATTAGCCAATGCACGAAATAGGGGCCTTGAAAAGGCAAAAGGTGAATATGTGATTTTCATTGATTCCGATGACTATTTTGTCCGTGATGCCTTTGAAATGCTATATAAAGCAAGTCAGGAAAATCAGGCTGACTTCACTTTGTTCAAGCTCCTTAATTTTGATGATAAAACCGGTGAAACTTCCCCAATCAACTATTTTGACATGCCTTTTTTAAAACGATTCGATGGAGAGGTTTTCAGCCATCATGATGTGGGTGAAAGGCTTTTTAATATTTCAGTTACAGCACCCGGAAAACTATTTAAACGTGAATTCATTGGAAATTTGAGATTTCCAGAGGATTTGCTTTTTGAAGACACTCCATTTGTTCTTGAAACAATTTTCAAGGCACAAAAAATGTATTTTATAGATGAATATCTGTATATGAGACGAATCCATAAGGATTCCATCACTCAGTCCAGATATTCAAGATTCAGTGATTGCATAATAATATTCAATATGATGGCAGATATTACAAGAAAATATGGTGAATATGAAATGTATAAGGAGAAACTGTTTTCCCAAAAATCCGCCAATACCTATACAAGGTTTATGCAGGTTGATGAGGAATACAAAAGCGATTTCTACGATAAAATTAAAAAGGATTTCACATCAAAAAGGGCAGAATTTGAAAATACACTTGATTTTAACAAGGTTAAACCCCGTTCCAGACATATCTTTTACTGCGCTTTGAATTCAAATGATTATCATGATTTCATAGAACTTGTCGAATCTTTCAATAATAAAACTGGCATTTCTCTATTTTCAAGGGTCTTTAAAAAGTTGCTTAAAAAAATATAATCTGTTTTTCTAATCCGGTTCGTTTTTTGTTAACTTATTCACTTAATCGGAAATATAAATAAATAAATATAAAAAAATCAAAAAATAGTATTAGTAGAAAAAATTCTACTATAGTTATAACTATTTGGTGTTTTAAAATGAATAAAAAGATAGGTATTATATTTGCTTTGGTATTAGTAGCTTTCTTAGTTATGGGTACTGCAAGCGCTGGTTTATTAGACTTTTTAGGAGGAGACAACGCATCCGATAATGCTACTGCAAACGATGATGACACTTTCATTGTCGGATTCGATGCAGAATTCCCTCCTTACGGATATAAAGACGACAGTGGAAACTATGTTGGTTTCGACTTAGACCTTGCAAAAGAAGTTTGTGAAAGAAACGGATGGAAATTTGTAGCTCAACCAATCGATTGGGATGCAAAAGATGCAGAAATTGACTCTGGTTCTATCGACTGTATTTGGAACGGATTTACCATAAACGGTAGAGAAAGTGACTACACCTGGTCAGAACCATACATTGACAACAAACAAGTAGTAGTAGTTAAATCTGATTCAGGAATCAACTCCCTTGATGATTTATCTGGTAAAACTGTAGAAACACAAAAAGACTCATCTGCATTAGCTGCTCTTCAGGAAGACAACAAAACCCTAGCTGACACCTTTGCAACCTTAACTGAAGTTGCTGACTATAACACTGCATTCATGGATTTAGAATCCGGTGCATGTGATGCTGTAGCTATTGATATTGGTGTAGCACAATACCAAGTAAGTTCCAAAGACAATCCTGACGCATATAAGATCTTAGATGACCCTATTTCATCTGAACAATATGGTGTCGGATTCAAATTAGGAAACGAAGATTTAAGAGACCAAGTTCAAAAAACATTAGATGAAATGTTTGAAGACGGAACCGTAGCAAAAATCGCTGAAAACTACAGTGACGCTGGTGTTCCAGGTTCTTTAATCACAAAATAAACAATTAGTTTGAGAGGGGAGAATTATTAAATGATATTAAGTAATGTTATTTCACAATTGCTTGGAGGTATGGTTACCTCGATTGAAATATTCTTACTTACGCTCTTATTCTCTCTTCCTCTCGGTTTAGTTATTGCCGGAGGAAGAATGAGTAAGTTTGCACCACTCAGATGGCTGATGAAGATATATATTTCAATCATGAGAGGAACACCACTGATGCTGCAATTAATCGTAGTATTTTTTGCACCATATTATGTATTCGGTATGAGCTTATCAGCTGATTATCGTTTCATTGCTGTTATAATTGCATTTACAATAAACTATGCAGCTTATTTTGCAGAAATTTATCGTGGTGGAATCGAATCAATCAACAGCGGTCAATATGAAGCTGCCCAAGTGCTCGGTTATTCAAAACTGGAAACATTTTTCATCATTATAATGCCTCAAGTGTTTAAGGTAATTCTTCCGTCTGTCACTAATGAAGTTATAACTCTCGTAAAGGATACTTCACTGTCCTTTGTAATTGCAATACCTGAAATGTTTACTGTAGCAAAACAGATTGCAGCGGCTGACGCTTCAATTGCAGCATTGCTTGTAGCAGGTATTTTCTATTATGTATTCAATATTGTAGTGGCATTTGTAATGGAATATCTTGAAAAAAGATTGGATTATTATGAATAGGTGATTGATTATGAGTTTGCTTGAAGTTAAAAATCTTAAAAAAAGCTTTGATGACAATGTAGTTTTAAAGGATATTTCACTCAATGTTGATAAAGGTGAAGTTTTAGCTATCATCGGACCGTCAGGATCCGGTAAATCAACATTGCTTCGATGCATAACCGATCTTGAAACTGAAGACAGTGGAGAAATAAAATTTGACGGAACATTCGGTTTGGTGTTCCAGAACTTTAACCTGTTTCCTCATCACTCCGTGATGAAAAACATTACCAATGCACCGGTTCGTGTTCAGAAAAGAGACAAAAAAGAAGTGTTTAACCACGCAAGGGATTTGCTTAAAAAAATGGGGCTGTCCGATAAGGAAGATGCTTATCCTTGTGAGTTGTCCGGTGGTCAGCAGCAACGTGTATCAATTGCAAGAGCACTTGCGATGAATCCGGATATTCTGTTTTTCGATGAACCGACTTCAGCCCTTGACCCTGAATTAACAGGTGAAATCTTAACTGTCATAAGAGATCTTGCAGCTGAAAACATGACTATGGTGATTGTTACTCACGAAATGGCATTTGCCCGTAATGTGGCCGACAGTATCATTTTCATGGATGGAGGAGTCATTGTTGAGCAGGGAACACCTGATGAGGTTTTCTCATCCGACAATCAGAGGATGAAAGATTTCCTCGGAAAATTTTATGATTAAATATTTTAATCATTAACTATTTTTTCATTTTCAAAACATGGTAAATAATTGATTTTATCTTTTTTTAAATTGCAATTTTTAATATTAACTATTATTTTTATAAATCAAATTTTTAATTTAATTTAACTTCTATTGCAATAATAAATTATGT
>JAFUBV010000423.1 GCA_017460025.1 Methanobrevibacter sp.
TGAAGAGGTGAATTTCAAGTGTAAAAAAATTGAAAATATGTTTAAAAAAATTAAAATTTTAAAAAAAAGAATTTGAGGTCGTCAAAACCAAAAAATAATCAAAATTAATAAAGATAAATTTCAAGTGTTACAGTTGAAATATACCCCTTCAGTCCATAGAATATCCGCAAATGTGTTTCACTTGAAATACACCTCTCCCTCTCTAAATGAACATATCATTCTCATTAGAATGAGTTACATTTACAGGTAAAGAACCAAATTTCTGGTCGATTAACCAAATACAGTGTAATTTTGATTTAAAAACACGTTTAAGAGTTCTAATCAATTCATTTTTAGTTAAACCATCTTCAAATATTTGATCAGTAATAACAAATTGTTGCAAAATATCCTGTGAAACTTGAAGTTCATAGTCAACTAAAAAACTATTCAACCCAAAGTTCAATTCCATGATAAAATCCTTTTGAGTTTTTTTATCAGCTTTATTCATTAAATCAAGATGCTGTGGAGCAACTTGAGTAGCACAGGCAATAATCACACAGTCTTTACCTGACGGTTTAACAACATCAATAATATTATCTTTTGGAAACTCAACGATATAGTGAAAATCAGCATTTTCATCATATTTAACTTCTCTTAGGAAATCTTCATCAGATAACCATTGTCTTACATTTTCTTCGAGATTCATAATATCATCTTATTTAAAAAAATTTATAATAAATTATTTATTTTTTAATTATATAAATTAAACTATGATTGAATATAATAATTTACTTAATGATATACTATTAACTAAAATAAGCAGTATTACATCATTTAATTTGTTTTTATTTATTATATTTGCCTTATTGTTGTCATTGACAGTGGATATTATACTTGGAGAATTACCAACAAAAATACATCCTGTTGTGATCATTGGTTCTATGATTAATTTCTTCAAAAGCAAGTTTATAAGATTTAAAAATAAATTATCAGGACTTTTTGTGATATTAGGAGTGTGTATTGTTTCAAGTGTAATTTTATATATTATTTATTTAATTTCATCAATTAATTTATTATTGTTTATTATTATATTCATTATATTATTATCTTCAACATTTTCTGTTAAAATGCTATTGCAAACTGCAGTTGATGTTAAAAAAGCATTTGATGTGAGTATTGATAAAGCAAGACAGCTTGTATCTTATCTGGTAAGTCGTGATACAAATGAACTAACAGAATCGTTTATTGTATCTGCCACAATTGAAAGTCTGACTGAAAATATAACTGATTCATATATAGCACCAGTATTTTATTATTTTATATTCGGGTTAATAATATTATATTATCCAATTAATGATAATTTATATTATTTATTGTTAATACCAATGTTTTATAGAATTTCAAATACTATGGATGCAATGCTTGGTTATAAAACAGAAGAACTGAAAAACATCGGATATGTACCTGCAAAAATAGATGATATTTTAAATTATATTCCTGCTAGAATTGCTGGTTTATTTGTTGTTGTTTCAGCTTTTTTACTTAATTTAGATGGAAAAAATGCATATAAAATAATGAGAAGAGATGCAAGAAAATGTCCATCACCAAATTCAGGTTTTACTATGGCAACAACAGCTGGTGCATTAAACATTCAATTAATTAAAAAAGATACTTATATTTTAGGTGATGACAATAAAGTTATAACAAAAGATGATATTTCTAAAGCTGTTAATTTATCCAAACTGACAATTTTGCTATTTACAATAACAATAATATTGTTATTTACATTGATTAATGTGATATTATGAAACTAGCGATAATTTCTGTATCTGATAAAGGTCAAGATTTGGCTTTAAGTTTAAAAGAAAAACTAAATTCAGATTCAACAATAATTAAATGTGATCTGTATCATAAAAATGTTAAAAAATATTTTCCAATTTTATTTAGTGAATATGATGGTATAATTGCTATTATGGCATCTGGAATTTTAATAAGATCAATTGCATCATTAATCGAGTCAAAAGTATCTGACCCGGCAGTTTTGAACATTGATGACAATGGAAAATTCGTAATATCTTCATTATCAGGTCATCTTGGTGGCGCAAATGAATTAACCAATAAAATTGCAGGATTGATTGGAGCAACACCTGTTATTACAACATCCACTGATGTTAACAAGAAATTGGGAATTGATGTTTTAGCACGTGATTTATATTTATCAATAGATGATACAAAAGAAATTTTATTTTTCAATAAATCTATTTTAGAAGGCCGTGAAATTTCAATTACAATAAATCCTAATAAAAATTTTAATTATTTATTCGAATATTTGAACAACAATACACTTGAAATTAATGTTTCAATATATTATTCATCAAAAATTAATACAGATGAAATACATGTCACACTGGATGAGCATAAAATAATTTTAAGGGAAAAAAAGATAGTAGTTGGAATTGGTTGCAGACGTGGTAAAGAATGTAAATACATATATGAAGGTCTTAAAAAATCATTAAACGATTTGAATATGTTATCATCAAGAGTTAACATGCTTTCTTCAGCAGAAATTAAAAAAGACGAAAAAGGAATATTGGAGTTATCTGAAAAATTAGATATACCCGTTAATTTTGTCAGCTTAGATAAATTGAAATTATTCCAGTCAAATGATGTTAGTAAATCAGATTTTGTTTATTCAAAATTTGGAATATATGGTGTCTGTGAGCCATCAGCATTAATTATGGCAGGTTTTGATTCTAAACTGATTTATAAAAAAACATCTTATGATGGCGTTACAATATCAATTGCTGCATCAGGATAATATCTAAGTTTAAATTTTAAAAAAATAGTAAATAAAAAAGCTATTTAAATAGCTTCTAATTTTGAAAGAACTTCCCAAATTAAAGTTCTTGCATGAACAGGAATATTAGGATCATTACTGATTTCATCTAATTTTCCTAAAACTGTACTTATTCTTACAGATTGGTCTTGCTCATCATCTTTTAATAAATCACAAGACTGATTAGCTGCTTCTCTAATATTACGAGGAACAGTATTATTATCTGAAATATAGTCAAGAATTTCACATACTTCTTCGATTGCTTGATTACTCATTTATACTCCCTCCAAAATATAATAATTAAAACAAGTAAAATAACTATTAAATGATATATTTGTTCGTAATAGATTTAAATAGTTTGTGGTGATTGAAAATTTATTTGTAGAAAAATTTATATTAAGTTAAATTGAATTATTATATATGTCAGATATAAGCAAAACTACAATAAACTTACCTGTAGATTTAAAAAAAGAATTAAAGAAATTAGCAATTGATGAAGATACTTCATTATCCGGATTAATCATTAAAATGATTGAAGAAGGAATGAAAAATAGAAATAAAAGCGATGTAATTTCAGATGAAGATTAAACATTATCTTCAACTGAATTTAACATTAATGAAATAAATTGAGTTTTTGCAGTCTCTTCAACAAATACTGCAAGCAACATTGCTTCTTTTAAACTGTCACTTACACAAATTACACCATGATTTTTTAATATTAAAACGTCTTCACTGCCTATACCTTCACTAGCACTTTTTGCAAGTTGATCTTTTCCTGGCTTTGCATATTCAATGGATGATAAATAGGGATTTTTAATTTCTCCAAAGCCTTCTAGTCTTTTGAGCTTTTTATCAGAAAAAGCAAATCCTGTAGCGTATGGAGAGTGAGTGTGTACAATTGCATTAACATCAGGTCTTTTTTTGTAAATTTCTAAATGCATATTTACTTCGGATGAAGGTTTACCTTTTGTTAAAACGTTACCTTCCATATCAACAAGAACAATATCTTCTTCGTTTAAATTGGATAATGATTTTAAAGTTGGAGTAATCGCTACAACATCTCCAAATCTGGCACTAATGTTTCCGGATTTACCTGAAACTAAACCTTTATCATAAATTTCATTTGAAACACTAATTATTTCAGCAATATTTTTTTTCATAATCAACCTCTATAAGAATTTGTAATGTTTATATTTACCTTTATGAAGAATAGGCACTTCAGCTGGTGTTGGATTAATATTATAAATTTTCTGGAATTCTGTTTGAGTCTGGAATGTACCTGAATTAATCAAATGAACTCCTTTATATCTTTTATAACTGTTAATGTGTATGTGTCCTGTATGGAAAACATCAGGAACTTCATCAATAACAAGATAATCTTCAAGTTCTGAAGCAAGAGGAGTTCTTTCTCCATAAATTGGTGCCAAGTGTCTTTTCTGTAATAGTTCTTCCATTATAACTTCACTTTTTTCATATTCAAAGTCTTTCACTGCCATAACCAAGTCGTCAAAACTACGTCCGTGGTATATTAAAACATTTATTCCATCGAGTGAGACGACACCAGGATTTGAAATGAATTCAACGTTGTCAAGTTCATACAATGCTTTAGCATATTCTTCCGGTACTGCAGGCTGTGGTTCAGCAACTCTTGATGCATCGTGGTTTCCAGGCGCAATAATAATTTTAATATCGCTTCTGATGTTTCCTAAAAATCTTGCAGCCTCATTATATTGCTCTGTGATATCTTTAATTGCAAGTTCCTTGTCTTGGTTAGGATATACACCAATTCCATCTACAATATCTCCACCAATAATTAGATATTTGACATCTTCTGCAACCCTTCTTTGTTCTTCTGTTCCAAAGTCACAGTTAATCCAGTCGATAAACCTTTGGAATGCATCTTCCAGGAATGTTAAACTTCCAATGTGAACGTCTGATAAGAATACTATTCCAAAGTCCATTTCTTTATCAGGAACTCTTAAGACACCAGGTTTAATGATTTGCTGACCGAATGCAAATCCTGGATCATCACTTTTGTTAGCAATTACGCCCACCACTTCGTCTCTTACAAGTTTTTCAGCTTCAGCAAACAATTCATCATTGTTATTGGAGAATAATATGGTCATGCTACCAGTATCATCTTCAAATTCTATTAGCTTATGACCATTTTTACTGGATCTTATTTCTT
>JAFUBV010000038.1 GCA_017460025.1 Methanobrevibacter sp.
ATCTGCTCCACCTTTAATAGATTCAAGAGCTTCTTCATGATTTATAGGACTTATTAATAGAAGCATGTATTTCCTCCGTTTATAATATAGTAATATATTAGAATATAATATATTTATATTTGGCTTTCTTTCTTTATAAGTATATGCCTAAAAAAAGAATTTAAAAAAAATAGATTAATTAATAAGGTGAATCATTCTTGCTTACATTGTCCTTGATTTTTCCATGAACCTTAGGATAAAAACCAACTTGCGAAGATAAATTCCTCATATTTTCAAGTATTTCATTTGTTGGAATTGCAACCGGACAGTTTAGGGTACATAACCCACATAATGTACACATATAAAGGCCTGAATTATAGCAGGTCTCATCATCTTCAATGAATTTTGACATTGCAACACCACGACCGCCCAAATAGTTATTGAATCCGAATTCGTTTCCAACGGCATTATAAACAGGACAGTGGACAATACAGTTTCCGCATCCAATGCACCAGAGGCATTCTTCGCTGGCCTGACTTCTTCCGTTGTCTAAAAATATCACGACCACCCTTTCAGCACCATACATATTTTTCAGAAGCTTTTTTTCAATGTCTGCTGTTTTTGATGGGCCTGATATGACATTCATATATGAGGTCACATAGTTTCCTGTAGCATATACTGTTTCAAGTTTGGAGACAGAAATTGCATCTTCCAATGTAGGTACGATTTTATCAATTCCAGCTACAATTATATGCAAATCTTTTAGTGAAACTAATGAAATATTACCCTCATTGTGAACCATTACACATGAACCTTCTTCAGATGCAATTGCATTGGCACCTGATATACCTACACTTGCATTTTTTAGGCGATTCAGCACATCTTCACGAACAAGTTCCATAATCTCACGGGCAACAGGATTGACATCACTATCCAAAGAATCATTGACAATATTTGTAATTTCTGAAATATTCAAATGAGATGCAGGTCCTGTTGGATGAACAGGCTTGTTGTCAGTTTTTTTAAGCTGCAGAATCCTATCTCCCAAATCGGTTTCAACAACATCCCTATCATTTGATGCCAATTCGGACTTAAGATTGATTTCACCCAAAGTATTTGACTTTGCCTTTGCAATAACCTTGTTGTCAAAATCCTTTAACAATTCAAAAATAATATCCAGGGCATCCTGCTTGGTTTTTGCAAACTCCACATCAATGCCGTTGCGTTTAAATGATTCGACAGCCTGATCATATAGCTCCTGTGAATTTTCTACAGAATATTTCTTGATTTCACGGACTCTGTCCTGCAATCTCAGTACTTGAGGTGAGTCCTTTATTTCAGATGATCTTGACTTGACTGTATTGAATGATTTTCTCATCGTTTCAAGTTCGCTGCTTTTCATTTACTCACCACCATATTTTACCAGAAATTCAGTTAAATCCAAGACTTCCAAATCATCATTTCTTAAATTGAGCTTGCAGAAAGGACATGGAGTCACCAGTAATTCAGCACCTGTTTCAATAGCCTGTTTTACACGAGAATCCGCCATTTGTGAAGCTATTTGCGGATATGCTGATTTTACTCCACCTCCGGCGCCGCAACAGATACTGTTTTCACGGACATTTTCCATTTCAACCAAATTGGCAACACTTGAAATAACATCCCTGGGCTCATCAAATACATTACAATGACGTCCTAAATGACAGGAATCATGATAAGTAACGTTTAAATCCTTTTTATTGAATTTTAATTTGCCTTCGTCAATCAGCTGCTTTAAAAACTGTGAAATGTGAATAACATCCAATCCTTCATAATCATCTTTCAATGTCTTGTAACAACCTGCACATGAAGTTAATATAAGTTCACCTGATAAAATTTCAGTATTTTTTTGAATCTGCTTTTGGGCTTCTTCTATAAAACCTGTTCTGAGCAAAACTGATCCGCAGCATTTCTCATCATCCAAAACCCTATAATCTATGCCTGCCAAATCCAAAAGCTTTTCTGTTGCATCCTGAATTGATGTTTCCTTTTCCCTGGCGGTGCATCCTCTGAAATATATCATAACCTATTCCTCTTCATCCTCGAGAGTGATTTCATTGTTAAGTGCAACTTCCTTAACTAAAGTATTTAAATCATTTTGCATCTTATCCACAATGAAATATAATCTTAAAACAGTGTAAAACAGTATTACAAATACCAATATGATTATAAAGTCCAGACCACGGGCTATACCGAACAGTCTTGCAAAGGTAATACTGAAATTTGGAAAGATTGCAAATAAGCTAACAATAATCCAGAATATGGACCATAAAACAACAGTTAAAAATGAATTCTTTCCTTTAAAGTATCTTGTAATAAACCATATTATGGCGA
>JAFUBV010000039.1 GCA_017460025.1 Methanobrevibacter sp.
TGAACAGCATAAGATGAACTTGTACG
Source organism: Methanobrevibacter sp. (assembly GCA_017460025.1). GTDB lineage: Archaea > Methanobacteriota > Methanobacteria > Methanobacteriales > Methanobacteriaceae > Methanocatella. The sequence continues at coordinate 27 of JAFUBV010000039.1, forward strand.
AGTTGATTTATACTGTACAACACCATCAGTTGTTAATCTCATCTCAGTAACTGGATCTGCAGATGAAAAGTACAAAATTTGCTTTGGAGTATAAGTATTCTTAATTGCAGAAACAGTACCGATATCTGTCCATTTTGTACTTGAACTTGTAAATGTTGGACTTGTTGTAACTATCAATTCAGCACATCTCATATATGGATTAACCCTTAATGAAACACCCGAAACTCCAGTATTAACAATTGTCCATCCATCTTGAAATAATGATATTAAATATTCTCTTACCCTTGTTTCCCATGCAAAAAATTCAACCATATTGTTATACCTCACTTAAAGTTATAATGGTTATTACACCGTTTTCATCATAGAAATCCACTAAAGCTGTTTGTAAATGAGTATATTCTTCTAATGATAATGAATTGCCACTTGCAGTGAACTTACTGTAATTCCAATTGTCATTATCATCTACATTTAACCCATAAATCACACCATTCAAATCAGATACTTTAGTAATGCTTGAAACTGCTTTAGCTGTAGCATTTAACACACCATTGCTTTCAGTAATACCTGTGTATAATGATGTGATGTTTGTATTGTTGTTTATTTTTCTATACAATTTGCCGAAGTAATCTGAAGCAGATTCAGTGTAATCAATACTGAATTTGCCCTCATTAGTGGTTTCTACAAGACTTTTGTATAAAATTAAATCATCAACTCCTTTAGGAGTGAGAAGATTTCCCAATCCTCTCACTTGCTGTGGAGTCATTACAAGTTTATCCATTTAGACACCTCTTGCACGTTTGTTTTTAGCAATCATTTTCTGTTTTTCCTTATTATCTTGTTTTTGGAAAACAGCAGATCTTGCAATTTCTGTGAATAATGCGTTTTTGAAATCTGGATCATCAAAGAACTCACGTATAATACGGATGATTTCTTCAGTGCTAATGCCTTCAGGTAAACCTTTCAAGTTGAAGTTCAAGTCCAATTCACCTTTTCCACCAAACAAGACTTCCATCATATTACTGTTACTGGATTCACTTTCAACATATTTTCCTGTAGATGTATTGAATATTTTTCCTGTGGTGGTGTCTGTTGCAACACCTGTTTCAAGAGTATTGTCACCAAATCCAGCAACCATTGCTTTTGCTACTTTTCCTGCAACTTTTCTTGCAGGTTTTGTGTATGCTCCAACACGGTCTACCATGTCACCGAATTCACCAACCATTGCTCTTTGAATGTAACCTGGTGAATGAATACCTGCTGCATTTTTGAATGCATCAACTATTTTTTTAGCTGCATCTGCTGCTTGATTTGCAAGACTTGAACCGGCACTATAGATTTTCTTACCTATGTTCATGAATTCATTGTATACTGTTCCAGGTAATCCAGTGATACCGTTTTTCACTGCGTTGTATACTCCTCTTGCTTTGCTTGATGCATTACTTGCCCAGCTTGAAGCACCAGATACAATTCTACTTGCAGTTGATGTCATATATGAGTAAACTTTTCCTGGTATCTGTTTGACATTGTTGATTACACCATTGACAAAACCTTTACCCATTTTGATACCGTTGGATATCATCTTGGAAGCTGTGCTGACAATCTTGGAGATTAAACTTGATAAGATTGCAACTATTTTTCCAATTAAACCGGAAGCAACACTTGCAATTGTACTCCATACTGTAGTGAATACTGTTAATGTGGTTTGCAATGCCGGAACAATTCCTGGACTGCACCCTAAAAGGATACAAACAACACTTCTAAGAATAGCAACTAATGTTCCAACAGGCCCTGCTGCTACTAATAATGCTGAACCGAAAGGTCCTAGAATGTTCATTACGGTATTGAAAGCATTCCATATATTAGTGAATACTCCCACAACCCATCCTACAGAACATTTTAAGGTATCCCATGCAGCACCTACTGTTTGGATAATGCTTGTTACAACATCCCATTCACTACCTGTTGTAATGCCTAAGAATTGAGTAACCCATTGGATTGCTCCTCCAATTTGTGTGCCTAACCAGCTGATTACATCACCGATTGTTTTTATTACTGCTTGAACATCCGGATGATTGATGAATGCATTCCACAATTTTTGCACACCATCACCAATTGCTTCAAACATTGTGCCTACATCACTCCACCAACTGAAAGCTTTTCCAGCTTCAAATACTGCTGCTGCTAATAATCCAATACCTGCAACAACAGCGATTAATGGTAAACTAATACCAGATATAATTCCAATAACTGGGAGTATTGCTGCACCAATGCTTCCTATGATTCCTCCAACACCCCCTAAAGCTGAAACAACTACTCCTATTGCTACTGCAACTGCTGCAATTTCACTAGCATATTTTGCCCAATCCGGCAAACCATTCCACATATTGGATAATGTGCTTAAGAATCCTTTAACACTTTCAACAGCTGCTAAAGCAACATCAATAATTCCTAATATTGTTGGTGTTAACGGTACAAGAATTGATTCTATGAGATTTCCTATTGTGATTGATAATACTTGCCATGCACCATCTAAGGTATCAACACTTTTTGCAAGAACATCATAATGTTGTTCTTTTAAGGCCTTATTCATCGCTTTGAGCAAACCAGTCTTATCACTGATATCTCCACTCCAACCGTCTTTCATAAGGTCCTCTCGACCGATACCGATTTCTTGTAATCTTCTGAATTGCCCATCCATTGCATCGGACATTGCCAACATGGCATCCTCTGCACTTCTATCGTTTCTTTGCATTGCATCGGTGAAAATTGCAGTGGTTTCAGTTAATTCTGTTAATGATGTTTTTGGCAATCCTAAACGGTAGGCCAAATCGGTTGCTTGTTGACCTACAACATCCATATCAATTTTCTTAAACTCCCCTTGAAGGTTGTCTAAGCTTTTTTGGTATGCTGTTACTTCTTTACCACTCATTTTTAAACGTGTGGCAAATGCTTGCATACTTGACCTTGCATTGATACTTGCTCTGGCAGATTCCATGAAACTACCAACAAGATCATAACCTAACATACCAACAGTCATGCTAGCAGCATTTCTCAGGAAGCCTAAACCTCCACTTCCACCTGCTTTTTTTGCTTCAGCAGATAAAGTTTTGAGTTTTGCTTTCACTTTGTCAATACTTGTGCCTACGCTTGAGAGTTTTGCTTTGATGTTGTTGACATTGAATGCATTTGTCAGTGATGATTTTGCTGATGATCCAAAATTAACAATTTTGTTTTTAAGATTTGAGATTTTTCCTGTTATCCCATCAGAAACAGATTTGATTTTTTCCATTGCTCTTGAAGCAAGGTTACTGCTGTTTAATAGTTTACCAAAACTGTTTGCAGCGTTACTTATTGATTGTTTGATTATTGAACCTGCACCTTGTCCACTGTTTTTGAGTTCGTTGAATTTGTTTCTTGCTTTATCTACATATGAACTCA
>JAFUBV010000040.1 GCA_017460025.1 Methanobrevibacter sp.
CACGGCCTGCCCGGCCGCGAATGCTGACGTAGCCTGTCATGAACAGCTGTCATGAACAGCACAAAAAAGTCTCTTTACAATTACGGCCATTATTATATAATATAATATATTATGTATCAGAAAGTCATTGAAGACATCAAAAGAAATCTTGGTGATAACAACAATTTGAATCGTAAATACTTAATATCCCAGATAGACATCTATAAAAACCATGAATACTCAACTGAAATTGTTAAAGAAATTTCCAGAATGATATGGGACTGCTTATCACCACAGGAGCAGGAAGAGTTTGCAAGAATCGTAGAAGAAGAAAATCCCATCAAAGAAATATTGATTGAAGTGGAATTCTATATCCAGAATAATGATTATGAAACAGCATTGAAAAAATTAGACTCCTTTATGGAAACAAACCCTAAATTTTATGAAAATGACAAAATTAACGAATATCACAGCTTTCAAAATCCATTAGAGGAATTAATATTCAATGAATTCATAGGATGCGAAAAGGAACTTAGATACATACCTGACAACCAGCCATTGGAAGATTTGTATTATGCCTATGGATTTTTATTGAGGGATGCTGCACGCTTAGATGAGGCTGAACATGCCTTAAAGAAAGCTTTGACATTAAATCCAGTATCAAGCAAAATCATTCTGGAATTATGCGATATATATAAAATGAAAACACCTACATTCAATAAGTTTTATTTCTACAATATGGATGCGCTGAAATATGCATATTCAGGTTATGATCTCGCCAGAGTTTATAAGAACTTAGGATTTTACTATTATGAGGAAGGAAATATTGAACTGACAATAGCATGCTATAAATACAGCCTGAAATATGAAAACGATCCGTTTACACAGGAAAGAGTAAACCTGCTTGAGTCAAATAAAAAGATTTCACTGACAGAGGATGAATGTGAAGAATATCTTAAAAGCAAACATATTCAAATCGGAGCAACACCATACATTGTTGAAAACTTAAAGAAATTGGCGATAGAATATGAAAATGACAATATGATAAATCAATCCCTATACTTCTACAGACTTTTTTACAGCATCAATAAAGATGAGGAAATATTCCACAAAATAAAGGAACTGGATTTGAAAACCAGACTAAGCAAAAGAAAAATTTAATTACATAATTATATTATAATATTATATAGGTGATTTTAAATGTGTTCTACCGGTGGGCCAATGGCCGATATTGATTTGAAAAAATTAAAAACAAAAAGATATAGATGCTTAGACTGTGGAAATGAATTTAAAGGACTGGGTAGGAAGGTTGTTTGTCCATCTTGCCAAAGTGACAATGTTGAATCAAAAGAATAAATAAATATTTATTCTTCTTTTTTTATTTTTGTGATTTTTATGAATATTGATTTTAGTTATGATGAGATATTATTTTTGGAAGGGGAAACCGGTACTGTCGGTGTTGTAAAAGTTGCGCATGACAATAAAATGCTTTTTATAGCCACCCAGGACAATGAGGAAATTGTTCAGTTCCTGGAAAAAGATGATCTCATAGCTGTTTCAAACTTTAAAAAAGACAAAAGAGCCATTAGAGCACAGGCTTATTTAACCCGTGAGGAAGACTCACCAATCGTTATTTTAAATAAGGACCATCCTTCAACCAAAAGATTATCACAGGTACTTTCTGTAGGCGAAAAAGTAAACTTAAATTGCAATATTACTCCAGGAACTCATCCGGAACAAGACGTGCTGTGTTCATGTGATTCATTATCCGGACTGTCAATAGTTAAAACACCAACTGGCATTGAATTAAACAGAATACACGATAACTACTCAATTGAAAGGTTCTAACATGACTTTTGACTTTGAATTATTATACTCACTGCTTGGAAGATTAATCATTGTAATTATAATACTAATTATAATACTTTTTATCATACTATTGGTTTTTGGAAAGATATTCCTGAAAAGGGGAATTGTAATATTTCCGAAATTCCTATTGTTCATTATTGATACCCTTTATTCACCGTTCAAATCAATTGCCAGACTTATAAAGCTTGATGACCATTTGATTGATGATTTAAGCATCCAAATACGAAATGACATCAACAAGAAAAAATTTGCAAAGATTCCTGCTAATGAAACATTAATATTTTTACCGCACTGCTTAAGGCACAAGGATTGTCCTGCAACACTTCAGAAAGAGGGAGTTAACTGTACCTGCTGCGGATTATGTTCCATAGGTGTCATTAAAAAGAAAGCTGAACCTAAAGGATATAAATTATATATTGTTCCGGGATCAAGTTTTGTTAAAAAAATTGTAATGGAAAACAAGTTTAAAGCAGTTATTGGAGTGGCATGCCATGAAGATTTGAATCAAATGATGATGCTTCTTTCTGATTTCTGTCCTCAGGGAGTACTGCTTAAAAAAACAGCATGTTATGAAACTAAAGTGGATGTAAGTGAAGTATTGAAACTGATTAACTCCAAAGATTAATCATAATACTCCATAAACTCCAATGATTCTGGCGTCTGGCTAAATTCTTCAATAAATTCTTTCAAATCATTGATAAATTCTTTTTTTCTTTCATTTAAATCTTTAATCTGAGAATAATCTTTTTTTACAGCAATATTCATTATGATATCATCGGTTTCAAGGTTAATCTCAGGCAAAAGCAAATTATCAATATCTTCCATTTTTAACCTCTTCCAAGTTCTTGGTGAGCTCTTGCAAGATGGCCTGCAGCTAATGCGCCCATCAAGGACAATTCACCTGCAAGAACAGTACTTGCAACAATTTCAGCAAATTCACGAGCTTTTCCTGAACCTGCAACACCTAAAATATTCAAGCCTTCATTTGCAACTTCAAGACTGGTTCCCCCACCCACAGTTGCAACAGGCAAATCAGGCAAATTGACTGAGAAGTATAAATCTCCGTTACGTGCTTCGGCAGTTGTAATACCTAAAGAACCTTCAACAACATGAGCAGCATCCTGTCCTGTTGCCAAAAATATTGCTGCAACCATATTTGCATAATGAGCATTATAGCTTAAGCTTCCACTTACAGCAGATCCAATCAGGTTTTTAGCAACATTTACTTCCTCTATCGCTTCTGCTGTGGTTTTTAATTTTTTATTTACAATATCCTTTGGAATGATAATGTCGGCAACAACACTTTTTCCTCTTCCTTCCACCATGTTGATTGCTGCGGGTTTTTTATCGACACAAGCATTTCCGCTTAATGCAATGTGGCGAGCGCTAGTCTGACTAGCTAATTCATCAAGAATTTTTTCTGTAGCAATGGTAACCATATTCATACCCATACTGTCCCCTGTTGAGTAGACAAAACGTGGATATACATATGAACCTGCGATTAGTATTGGATCGATTTTTAAAAGTTTTCCGTGAGAAGTGGTGGATTCTGCGATTTTTTTCAGCTCATCAAAATTATCAATAAACCATTGTTTAATTTCCAAGGATTGGCTTGCACTTTCAGTTTTAATTACAGGTGCACGAGTC
>JAFUBV010000041.1 GCA_017460025.1 Methanobrevibacter sp.
AACTGCCATCATCATTAAGTAACCTGACTACATATTGTGAATCATTTCTGTAATATTTCACCAGATCATAATTTTCAACAATTTTTGGAATGACCACTACATTATTTGATGATTCCTGTTTGGAAACTGGGTTATAAGAAGTGATAATATATTTACCTTGATTTAAATTGATATTTAATCTAGCCACACCAGAATCATTTGTTGTTCTGTTGTAGAATACTCCATTAATATTGAATGTGACATTAGTGTTTTTAAGCAGATTGCCTTGACTGTCAAGAACTTTAACATAGAATTGACTGTTATTTCTATATACTTTTGTCAAATCATTTGAGATGACAGTATCTTTAATAGTGACTATCGAATTCTTCGTGATATTACTACAAGTTGTAGTTACATCAAAGGTTCCTGCATTTAAATTAAGTGCTAGTGATGCAATACCATCATCATTTGTTTTACGTGTATATGAAACACCATTAATTGATATAGTTACATTGAAATCAGATAATCCAACACCATAATAATCTGTAACATTAACAATTAACCTTTCAGAACCTCCGAAATATTTGACTACATCCAAAACTTCAAGTGAAATAACATCATTTTTACTTACATTAACCATACCTTCAACTTCAGATGCATTATAATAATTATTTCCAGCATAATTAACTGAAAATGAATAAACACCTGCTTTTAAATCAGCAATCTCAACATTAGCCTCACCATTATTAATGAATGCCAAATATTGATTATCATTGATTTTTACATTAATAACACCAGTAGCATCATTTTTAAGACTAACATTTATTAAAAGCAATTCCCCCTCTTTAATATCAAAGCTTTCAGCTGATAAATCAGGATTTTCCTTTAAAACATTGAATGAAATAGAATTATTTGAATTTAAATAATAGTCATTGCCACCAAATTCTGCAAAAATCATATGCTGACCCACTGCCAAATCAGGAATAGACAATTGGCCGATGCCATTATCAATTACCATTAAATATTGATTTGAATCAATTGTGACTTTAACTGTTCCAGAATCAATATCTGAAATTTGAGCAATGAGTGTAGCATTATCACCATAGCAGATATCATCAATAGCTAATTCCAAAGCTGTGCTTTTCTTAAATACACTTATTGTGCAGGTATCATTTGCAGACAGATAATCCATAGTTTCTCCAGTATTAGCAGTTATAGTGTAATTTCCAGGCATTAAATCAGAAATGACAATTTTATTTTTAACAAAATAATTATTGCCTTGGACATTTATGATAACAGGCAAAGAAATATTTTCTCCCAAATCATTTTTTAAGGAGACTTGAATAACTAAATCCTCACCATATACAATATCGCCTGCAATTATTTTTAAATTAACATTATCCTTAACTGTAATACTTTTAGATGAATATGAAGGATTGAACCTGTTATTTCCAGTGTAGTTGACTTCAATGAGATAAGTTCCATGAGAAATTGAGAACTCTACTTGAGATTTGCCGTCAACAACATCACAGAGATAAGTTTTTCCGTTAATCTTAAATTCAACATTACCTCCATTTACAGCACCATTCCTGCTAGTTACACTAGCTATTGCATGGTTGGATGTAGCTTCGATGATTTCTATATTAGTGTCTATTGCAGGATTCTCTTCTTCAGTATAATTATCATTTAAAACAGTGTATGCCTTAATACAGGCCACCTGTGAAGAATATCTATGACCATAACTATCATCTATAGAGTAATTGCTTAAATCAGTCCAAGTTTTTCCATCATAGCTGAAAAATGAAACACCCGGTGAATAAAATGCCTTTGAAGCAGAATATTCATTCAAATGTTCTGAAATCATGAAACTGGCATATCCATTACAGGAAATCCTGATTTCAATTGTGAATTCATCACCTTTCTTAAGAGATATTGGACTGTTTAAATTGATTGTAGAATAACCTGCGCCAGAAGTTCCGCTTTGTGTTAATTCCAATTCATCATTTACATAAATTTTAGCTTCCCAATTGGTTTTGCTTGCGTTAAAGTATGTTCCGAATGCTGGAAGATATTCATTATCAGTTGATGTGAAAGTATTCTTATAGTAAATTACATTCTTTCCAGTGACGAAATAATCTGTCCATCCTGCAGGATCATACTGATAATTCTTATTGAACTTAACAGTGTCATTTAAAATAAATGTGAAAGTGTTTTGAGGCTTATTGATTTGAGCACAGCTGGTATCATAATATGAAACATAACCAAACCCACTATTATGAACTCCCCATTGAGTTCCATAACTGTTTTTGATAATCCATGCGCCATCACCTGCAGGAGTAGATGGGAAATTATATCTTGAGAAAGTATCATCCCAACCAACAATAGAAATCGCATGGTTTATGTCGCTGGCTCCATTGTAATAATATCCTCCGGTTGAAGGACTATAATAAGCGCCACTATTAACAAAGTAAATTTCGGAAGCCACAGCACCATATTTCATGATAGCTTCCTTAATGGCATTGTTATCAGTATATGATGAACGTTGCAGGAACAATACATTATTGACATGCATTAAACTATCAAAAACCGGTGAAATCACATCATTATCATCTGTCAAATCCTGACTTTCAAGTACAGGACCGAACCTGCTTAAAAGATAACCAGTACTCATTCTATAAAATCCGCCACCGTTAGTCTCATATTGCCAACCATAATCTGAGAAATATTGGGCCAAATTCTTTAGATTGCCTTCGGACAAATCATATTCAGTTCCGGTTGCTTTTAAAATACATGACTCAAGAGTGGCTATTGTAGCATAAGCCCAGCAATTACCACTGTTTGCCTGATTTTTTATTGAAGAAACATGATTATAATTACGCAAATCAAATTTTGAAGGAAGTGAACCTGAATATGAAGATCTATATTGCATTAGTTCATAATCATTACTTGTAATGATTGCATCATCAATAGCACATACATATTTGTCATCTTCATAATTTGCCTTATTCTGATTAAAGCTCGGATTGGAAATGACATTTGCAATATTTGCATAAGCAAAAACAGCCCCTCCAACTTCACTAGCCACATTATAATTGAATTTGCAATCTTTTATGTAAAAAGTTGTTAAATTATCTGCAAAAATAGCTCCACCGTTTCTGGCAGTGTTTGAATCAAATGTGGATGAAGTCACTTTCAGTGATCCATATAATGAATAAATGGCTCCTCCCTGATAGCTTGCATTGTTATTTTTAGCAATTATATTGTCTATTGTTAAAGAGGAATTCAATCCAGTGACAGCAGGACCGTAAAATGATGAAGAATCAGTGAAGTTTGAATTGGATATAGTTACCTTAGAATTCATTGCATAAACAGATCCTCCAGCATCATATTTTGACTTATCATTTTTAAATTCACAATTCTGAATTGTAGCTGATGCGTCTTTTAAAATAGCTATGGCACCTCCAAACTGAGTAGCTTCATTAGATATGAACTTACAATTGTTCAAGTTTATTGATCCTGAAGATGCATATATTGCTCCGCCATATTCCGCCTTATTATTTCTGAATATCACATTTTCTGCAATCAACTTTGCAGAAGAGGATGTGCTTGTCATGGATATGGCTCCACCATAATTATTACCATAATTATCTGAAGAAACTCCTTTAGCATTTTCAATTATACAATTGGATAAGTCCAAAGTTCCATCAACTTTAAAATTAGCACCTTGAATTGTCAATCCTTTAATTGAAATAGTATTTCCTGATGAAGCAGTAAGAAAAGTGTCTGAACCGGTATATTTAATTATAGTATCCTCTGACCCGCTTCCTTCAAATGATGCGGAACCATAAAAGAAAAATGATGGTCCGCTATCCAATTGATAAGTACCTCTTGCAAAAACATGCTTTGCATCGCCTGATATTCTACTGGAAGTCAAATATTTATATGGACTTGACTGTGTACCGCTTCCATCGCTTTTTGCAGAAGCATCAAAATAATACGTATAATAATAATCACCTAAGCAATCATCTTCATTAAGATTTGCGGAAATAATATCACCAGAATCACCAGTCATGTTAGTATCCGCACTGTCATCCGCAAAAGAACCCGGAATGACACTCAATGAGAAGAAT
>JAFUBV010000042.1 GCA_017460025.1 Methanobrevibacter sp.
ACTTGATATTCATCAATAGTATCATCTTCTTCTTCAGGAGTTTCATCTGTACTGGATGTTCCATTGCTAGTGAAATCACCATTAACAGAAGTATCATTCGGGAGGTCAACATCAATGTTTAACTCCCAGTCCCTGTTCACATCTGAAGGATTCAAGAAATCTAAATATCTATGAATAACATTTGTGATTGTATCTTTCTCATATCTTGTTCTGAAGAAATTTGAAGTTTCTTCCTCAATATATCTTAATAAGGACATTAAAGACATTGTTCCTTCTACAACAATTCTTTGAAGATATGTTGATAAACAATCTTGAACAATACCTATTGTGAAATAATTACCAAACCAGAAGTTTAAAGCAGCATAATTCACTAAAACGTTTTGCTCATTATTAACCGTACTGATTGAGAAACCATTTTTACTGGTTATATCTGTTTGAGAGATATAAGGAGCATAATTCAGCTCCACTAATACCTCTTCCACAGAGAAAACATATCTTTTCTCATCATAAGATAATTCCACAGGAGATTGTATCACATATAAACAGTCTTTACCATTACCTTTTTGAACCCATATTTTATTTCCCATGTCAAAAAGATTAGGTGAATCATCTTCCTGGATTGCATATTCCAAATCTAATGATTTCAAACCACCTTTCTCTTCAGATTCACTGATTTTTAAATTATCATCATCCAAAAATTGGATGAAATTCTCATATTGATCAAGAGCAACAACAATTAAACTCACTCTAAATCACCTTCTTTCATTAAATCTGACTGATTGAACAACACAATTTGAAGGAGTAAATGAGAATCTACCCTGTAAAATAAACCAATCACTGTTAAAATCAACATACGCAGTAATATCTATCTCAGTGTCATCATCATCTATTTTTAATTTAACTTTACGGTAAATACAATTGATTTCAACCGTGTTCACTTTTGTTACATCAAAAGGATAATTTAAAGTGAATTTCTGCTCAGTATTACTTTCAAATATTTCAACAGTATCACTAGTAATATTAGTTACTGTGATGATGGGATTTACTTTAGCTACACCTTTCACCACACCTTTTGAACCAGTAATGCTATCAATATTACTATAGCTAGTTCCAGCAGGAACTTCTAATTTAACTGTTGTTTCATAATCTACAGCTTCAACTTCAGTATCAAAAGTTTCATTACAAATATATTCCCAATGCTCACCAGGAAAATGACTAAACTCAATAATATTAGGAATCGGCCTGTCAAGACTGTTACGTTCATTAACAATCAATTTAGTTATCTCACTCAACAATTGACTTGTTTCAAAAATAGTACAACCATGAACACCAAAAGTTAATTTTATCTCCGAAGTTTGAATATTCTGCTTAATAGGTACATTAACATCAGTTCCTTCATTAGTGATATACTTTGCATCCATTTTCAAACCTTTCGGGATTTCCGGCAATTTCAGGAACATTCCATACCAACGTGTATCCTCACCATTGATGAAACATTGAACAACTTGTTGATCTACTTTCATAAAGTGAATTGTTAATGAAACATCACTAATTGCAACTTCAGTTTCACCATTTGGATTATTGAAATTATTGGATAATTGCATTTCCACTTCCCAATCACTAAGGTTCACCATATCAGATATGCTGAATCCCCAAAGGTCAAACATTCCTCCCATACTAATTGTTTCTTCATTTTCACTATTGAAAATGAAACTATTAGAACCGATTTCCCCGTTAGGAGATTTTAATGTTGCTGAAATACCAATCTGCTCACTGGCAGAAACAACAGCATTTAACTCAATACCTCTCACGGCCATAGAGTCCCCAGTTTCAAAATCCTCATCTAACGGCAAATCAAACACTACAAATGGATTGGTTGATTTGAAATTAGGAATACTCACATTTGCAATATTCTCTTGAGCAATAACATCTTTTAAAACAACAGGTAAAATGCAATCTGTAGTTGCTAATTCATTAACTTCATACAATAAAGGTGAACTGTATTCCATTGTGAATTGCAAAGGATTTGCTCCGGAATAATCACCAGTAATTATAATATACACTGGGTATTCACTGTTATACACAAAATTAACGCTTCTTTCCTCCACTTCATTTAAAAGAGTCATAACAGAGGACCATTCCTTACAAGCATCAAAAACATTAGTTTCAACATTCTCATCAAAGTCTGGCCCATTATAAACTCCTAATCTGAAGTTTCTGTAATAATCAACAAACAGATTAGAGTTACCAGTATCAACAATAACTTTCAATTCTGAGGAAACAATATAATTAACACCATCTGCAAGATTGCTTAACTCATCATCAGATAATTTAATAATACTCATATTAGGATAACCCAAGTTAGCAGGAATAACTTTGATGATATATGATTCACTGTTCGGTTGATCACTATCAGCAGCTAATGAAAGTAAAGTTATACCATTATCCCTTGACCTCATTTTCAAAGAGTAAACACCATCAACAAACCTTGAAACAGGGATGCTGAAAGAAGATGATGCACTAACATTTGAGAATGAACTTCCATTATTAGTGGAATAAGCAATATCCTTATCAGTATACACTTTGATATTAGAAGCATTTTCAAGAATACTTTCAGGCACATTAATCTCTAAATCAAATGATTGATTATTAATTGCAAAAATTACTTCAGCCGAATCAAAAGTTTCCTCTTCAGTATACCCTGTTGGAGTTGGACTAACAACATATAAAAACTGACTGAATGCACCATTCAATGTTTCACGTACAACTAAAGAAGTTTCACAATCATCAGTAAACACTAACTCTAAGTTTAACACATCATTATAAACATTAGAAATATCCGGATTCCAGGTGTAAGTTCCATCTTGATTTTGAGTTAATGATCTTTCACTGCTTTGCAGTATACAATTTTCAGGAAGCGAGATAATGACAGATGGTTTATATCTTGTTATATTTGGGTTATTCATATTTATACTAACTGGAACAACCTTATCCACCTCAACTTCAGATTTTGAAAGTATTTTGAAACTATAAGAAGATAACTTGTAAGTTATGGTGATACGGATATATTTTAATTGTATCCAACCTTCATTACTGCTAGTGTTTTTAGGATAAGTTATTTTCACACCAAAACTAGCATTGTTCACATTAGTGTATGCAGGAAGACTATAATTGATATTTTTTGTAACTGTGGAACTGGATCCTGTAGCAGAATATGTTTGAACTGTCATGCTTGTTTTTCCAGTCCAACTTTTAGTTTTTGCAGTCATTGATTTTGTAGGTGCTGCTCCTGTTGCAGAGGTGAATGAACTTGAAAGACCACTTCCTACCAATGTGATTGTTGATGCTGCAATGCTTGGGTATTTGTTTTTAGTGTAATCTATTTTTTGGTGTGCATATTCCACTTTGATATTTGTTATCTCACTGCCAACAGGTAGGTTGAAATTGAATCCTGTTGCAGTGATTGCTGAGGGAATATTGTTTTTATGCAGTCTATCTTTTGATTTGGCGTAGGTGTTATTACTATTTTTTAAGTTTGCCAAATTGTTAAATTGAATTTGATTTGTTCCACTAGATTGTGTTACACTAGTTGGATATTTAGTTATAGTTGCCAAAGGACTGTTCACCTCAATTTTTTTAAAATGAAAAATAGTGTCTGTATAAAAGCGTATGTTTATATTTGGTTAGTGTAATCAGTGTTGTTGATTTTTAAACTAGTGATAGTGTTATCAGATATGCACTCAATTACATCTTGTAAGATATCTTGTTCTGCTTCAGGATTACATATGATTGTAATTGTTGTGAGATCTTGACAATCATTAAACAAATTATTCCACTTTGTTGCTGATGGTAAAGATAAATCCACAGAAGTCAAACCAGAACAACCAGAAAA
>JAFUBV010000043.1 GCA_017460025.1 Methanobrevibacter sp.
TCTACGATTTCACCAACAGATGAGTATGAAGCAATACCTTGTCCCATACCTGAACATAATCCAGAGAAACCAATGGATGCACCTACACCAATAGCTACAATACCAGCTTCAGTACTTAAACCTGAACCTCCACCTAATAAACCGGAGAATACAAGTAATAAGATTGCAATCAAGAAACCGTAAATAGCCTGAGTCTCTGGTAATGCAGAGAAAATAATACCTCTAGCAAACATATCGTTATCTTCTGCAACTGCACCTACAGATCCAGCAGCTGCCATACCTTGCCCTAAACCGGAACCTAATCCAGCAAAACCAATTGCTACTCCAGCACCAATAGCTGCTAAAGCAGTACCTAAAGCAATTTCTACCATATTTAATTCACCTTTAAATAATATTGATTTTTAATTTTTGTTTAATTTAAATATAAATGAAAAATTTTAATTTTTTGATTTTGTAAATGTTCTACTTGCTTTAAAAGCTTCAAATTTGTTTTTTCCACCCATGAAGAATTGGGAGAAGAATTCAACATAATTCAAACGTAAAGCGTTAATAAATGCACCCAATACTTGGAAAGCGAAGTTTGCAATATGACCACCAATAAAGATGATAACTGCAAGGATTATTCCAACGAAAGGAATCATACTATCAACCATTTGAGCTAAGATGTTAACTGTCATAGCAATACCACCTGTAGCTAAACATAATGCTAAGAGACGAGCATAAGATAATACATCTCCCATAAATCCGAATATATCCATAACTCCATATGCACCATTAGCATAAACTAACATTCCAATACATGCAAGGATTAAAACGCCACCTAATACCATTCCAATCATACCGATTGCAGGCATCAAGTAACCAAGTGCTAATAAGATAACACCTGCTTCTAAAACAAACCAACAAAATTGAGATCCGATAGCTTCTTTCTTGTTACCGTATCTTAAGTTATCAATGGCTCCAATAATAAAACCGATGTTGGTGTAAATGATACCAATAGCAATAGCTATTATTAATATAGTATCTGGGTGTACAAATGCTTCAACAGGAGCGAATACAGTAGGTAAACGGAATCCCATGATTCTTTCTGGGAAATCTCCAATAAAACCATTTGTTATAAGACCTAGGATAACAGCCCACAGACCGGACCAAATTAAAATCCAACCAAATGCATTCATTGATTGTTTGATTTTACCTAAACCTTTTAATAAAACAACACCTATTAATGATACAATTAAACCATAAACTGCATCAGTTAAACAGAAACCAAAGAAAATTGGGAACATTATTGCAACAAAAATAGTTGGATCGATTTCATTGTAACGTACTGGAGAGTACATATCAACAAGGAATTCGAAAGGTTTTGCATACCATCCGTTTTGTTGTAAAATAGGTACATCTTCGTCATCTGTTCCTTCAACTTCAATCAATTCAAAGGCACAGTGACCTTCAGAACTTTTTTCTACTAATTGTTCAACTTTTTCGGTATCTTTTACAGGTACCCAAGCTTCAAGCATGTAAGCATCTTTAGTTTGAACAAATGCAGAAAGAATCTCGTTCTTTTCTTTTTCATTTTCTATTTGCTCTTTGAGTGCTAATATTTCATCATCCCATTGCTCAGCGACAACTCTTAATTCTGATTTAACAGTTGCACGTTCTGATTCAATGGTTTTTAATCTTGCATCAGCATTTGAAATAATCTGTTGAGGAGTTCCTTCAACATTTCCTATTTCAATTTTCTCAAAGTCGAATTTACGAAGTGTTGCGTAAACATCATCACTAAATTCTTTTAAAGTCACTACAACGATGTTAACATATTCTTTATCATCGCTAGGGACTGTATACATATCTAATTCATCAGTCAAGTTACTTAATTTAGTTTTGATTTCTGAAGCAGATTCAACATTAATCCTTCCAACAGTTGTAGAAGTGTATTTAGAATCTTTTAAAAGAGCTAAATCCATGTCAAAATTAGATAAGTGTCTAGCTAAACTTTTATTAGACTTTAATTCACTTGTCTCTGAGTCGAGAGCGGCTAGTTTCCCCTCAATAACATGTGTCTTACTCTCTACCTGAGATAAAGTTTCCTCAGCTTTAGCAATGAAAGCTTCAGTATCTAAATCTTCAACATCTTTTTGAACAGGTAAATCTGGACTAACAAAAGACTTAATTAAGTCTTTAATCCCATGGCCTTCTGATAAAGAATTTCCTAAAAGTTCAGATATACCATTAGTTTTCATTAAGAGTGAAGATAATTTACCAGTATATTGGGTAGATTTTGCAGGAGTTACTAATTCCGCTAATTCAGGATCTTGCTGAACACTATCAGAAATATCACTGATTTGCACTAGCCCTTGTTCGTGGAGAGCATCCACTGTAGGAGCTACATACTTATAAAGTGTAACTATTCTAATTTTTCGCATTCTAGCTGTCTTGAAAATATAAATCTCCCACTAAAAAATATTTTTGACAATAATTGAAGCAGCTTCGTCTACATTTGCCATTGCCTTATCTTTTAATGCTTTTACATCATTTTCAGCATCGGCAGTAATAGATTTTGCTTCTTCTTTAGCTTTATCTTCTGCATCAAAAACAGTATTTTTCGCTTCTTCTTCTGCTGATTGTTTAGCTGCAGAAATAATTTCTTCAGCTTTAACTTTGGATTCGTTGATTAAATCTTTTGATTGTGATTCAGAATCAACGATAAGTTGTTCAGCATCTGATTCAGCTTTTTTAATCATTGTGATTGCATCTAAAATCTCAGCCATAAATCATCACCATGGTATATTAATGTTTATTTTGCTTAATATATATCTTTTACTATAATTTGATAAAAAATAAAACAAATCTTGACTTAAAATAGAAAAAAAAATAACAAAAAATTATATTTTTATAAATAAGTAATATTAAAAAATGAATTTAAAAAAATAAAGAAAAAAAATTATCTATAGAAAAATTTAAGTATGCTGGACGGTAATTTTCCAAGATAAGCCAAAATAGCTATTATAATAATTATAAGGCCAATTATAAGAAAGCCAAAATTATAGGGAACTTCAAGAATCATATACCCTGCAACACCAATTACAATACCTTCAAAGAAAAATACTGCCTTGGCCCATTCCGGCTTATTAGCAATGATAATGTATGCGATACCCAGAAGAACGAGAATAATTGATGTAGCAATAGTATCATTAGTTAACTGATCCCCACGAACTATAGGAAGAATTCCTATAACTATTAACATAACAGCCAATATTATCCCAAGCATTTTAATAGTTTTAATACGAGACATACATCAATATTTAACTTACTTACTATAAATACTATTAATTATGAACAGATGTGTTTGGATAATTCTTAATGAAAATTTCGAAATGATGCTTGATGCCGAAATAGCGGACAACAAAGTTGTAGATAAAAAATTTTCTCCAGGAAGCGATATTTGGACTGATGTACTTCCAGAACTCAGAATCAAAGATGCAAAAGTCCAAAAGGAATATGATGAGTTTAGAGAAGACATATTAACATTTTTCTTGGAACCTCAAGCCGACAAAGTATTGATTGATGCCAAAATTGGTGAAGAATCAGAATATCTTGAAAAAATAATAATTAGAAAAATAGAAGAATATGAAGTTGAAGAAATAATCCATTAGAATAATTTATTCGCTTTTTCCAACACTTCATCCATTGTATTGAATTCCAGATTTTCGCCATCTTCTGATTTGAGTTCTGTTGTTATCAATACATGAGGTGAAGCCCACAGATAGCTGTATGCAAAATATACAATATTTACAATCAATGCAGGAGAAGTGACAAACAAACCTATGATTAAAAATAAAATATGGACATAATAGTTACCATATCTTTTTTTCTTCATCAATTTGAAGTGTTCCTCTTCCTGTATGACATTAAATTTATTTTTAGATAATTCTAGAGAAATATTTTCCAAATCCTTAGAATTATCTGCTTTAAGAATGAATAAATCCATATTATCTATAAATAAACAGTGAATTCATCAATTTCTTTTCTTGGAGTTTCTCTAGGTTCAGCATCACCATATCCTAAAGGAGTGAATAATACGGGTTCCTCATTGTCTTCAAGTTGTAAAAATTCACGAGTCTTGTCAGGTTTGAATGCTGCAATATAACAGGTTCCAAGCCCAACACTTGTTGCTGCCAAAATAATATGGTCCATAACTATTGTAGCATCGATGTCTGAAATATTCTTATTATCCCATTTTCTTACCCAGGACTCATCAGTTTTAGCTACCACACATAAAACATAAGGTGCTTGTGTAAACCATTTGGCTGAATAAATTTCTGATAATGCTTCTTTATTTTTCTTTGTATCAATTACATAAACTTTAAATGGCTGATAATTAACCCCTGTAGGAGCAATGGTAGCTGCTTTTAATACATAATCCAATTTTTCCTTTTCAACTTCCTTATCCAAGTATCCTCTGACACTATATCTTTTATTAATAACTTCATCAAATTCCATTTTAATGACCTCCATACACAATATCTTCTAAATCACAAAAACGCCTGAATTCATCTTCATCCATTTTTTCTTCATGAATATGCGCAATAATTCCCGGAACACGTCCAATTATAAAAACACCTAATCCCAAATCTGGAGTAAAACCTAAATCAGATAAAATAGCTGCATTAGCACCATCAACATTCAATTTAATGCCTTTATTTTGATACACCAAATCTTCAAGAGCAACGGCCAATTTAATATGTGGTCCAACAAAGCCTTCCTTAATTGCCATTTGAATTAACTTTTCTGCTCTTGGATCAGCATCATGATATCTGTGTCCGAATCCAGGTATTTTTTCTTTTTTTGCATAATATTCATTATAAATATCAATGGCCATGCCTGCAATTTGCTTATTGTCCAAATCAACATCTTCCGTCAGTATTAATGAGTTTATTTTGGATTGATACAACTCCATTGTTTTTTCAATGGCTCCCGCATGCTTATGGCCAAATGAAAGAAGAGCTCCCGCAACTGCAGAATTCATCGGTGAACCTGAAGAGGCAATTATTCTGGCGGTTTGGGTGCTTGGCGGAGTAACGCCATGATCACAAAATGAAACCAATACATGATTGAACATTTTACTTTCATTAATTGAAGGCAATCTTCCTTTTAAAAGCAAATAAATCATGTCAGCATATCTGATTTTTTCAATCAAATCCTTTTGATTATAACCTCTTGTAGTTAATTTATTCGGCTCTACCTTAGAAATAGCTGTTTTTAAAGAGTGTTCATTAATATGAAAATTATTTTCTTGCATGGTTAAAAATATAATTTAATTGTTAATAAATGTTATAGTATCTCCAACATCAATATTATAATGACAAGGTAGATTTTCTTGGTTCAACAAAACAAGCCGGCCTAACACAAACAATACGAACACCACTAGCCCTCTGATTTCCTATTTTTACAAAAGAACCCAAAACAGTAGTGTTTCCTCCAAAACCTAATGGACCAATATTGGTTTTGTTTAATTTTTGAGTTACATATTTCTCTTCTTTAGTTAAATTATCCAAATTGCCATAAATCATAGCTTTTAACATTAATGATGAAGCCTCATAATGACTTCTGCCAATCCCAATTGCTGGAATTGAAGGAGTGCATCCCAATAGCTTTAGAGAATCTTTAAGCCAGTTTATAGCTTCATTAATCACTATATCAAAAGAGCGTTTGTGGTATACCCTATAAGTTTTCGCCCTTATTTCAGGGCCTCCTCCCTGCAATAAAAAATGAATGTTTAATGTATCAGGATTTTCAGCATTATCAATCAAAAAAGAAGCCGGTTTCATCAATCCTGGATCATCAAAAAGCCCTTTTGACTGTTCAATTCGTTCAATGTCATTACCCTTTACTGCCATTGGCCTTGCAGGAAGCTTATTTAATCCATGATAAATGCCTTCATTGATTTGAGATATTAAATCGGAAGTGATTTCACGATTCCTGCCCAACTCAATGATAACATGAGGAATTCCAGTATCATCACATAAAGGAAAATTAGTCTTTTGGGCAACTTCATAGTTTTCTAAAATTTGTTCCAAAGCCCAACGAGCATTATCATTATTTTCATTTTCAATAGCTAATTGTAAAGCATTTCTCTTATCATCAGACAAATTAGTGCTTGCATCGATTATGGAGTCAGATACTTGGCTTACTATATCCATATAATCACCCAGGTATTGCTAAATCTGAAGAGTTTTTAGGTGACATCACTGCCTCAGGCAAGTATTGTTTAATCATCCTTTCAACCAACTTGACCTGTTTGATTCTCAATATTGCTTCTTTTTGTGTAGTGTCCCAATTGTGATTGGCCGCAACTGAACCGCCCGTCTTTAAATAAACTGGGGAGGCAACCTGAATAAATTTGGGAACTTCATAATGTCTTATGAATCCTCCTGTTGACTTTGGATTTTCCGTATGCAAATCAATAGGAATGTCTATTGCTGATCTGATGCTTGCAAGCATAGGTATTTGCAAGTCACGAACAGGATTGAGTGAATCAAGCCCCAATGACTGTAAAAGTTTTGCAGAAGCAGGATTTCCATGTCCGGTATGAGCAGACATTTTAAAATGCAGGTTTTTAGGCAATTGTCCATCTTGTCTCATCTTATTCAATACAAACAATAATCCTTCATCATATAATAAGATTCCACGAACTCCCAAATTAACCGCTCGTTTAACATCTTCAATTGCATAGACTAAATTGTCATAGCCCCTTAAACGATAGCCTATTCTACTTCCTTCTATTGTATGTGCAGTTGCTGAAGTATCATAAGTTGCTCTTGGACCAACAGATAAGAAGAGTTCACAACCATAATCCTTTGCCTGATTAACCATTTGAGTGATTTCCTCATCTGTAAGTAACATTATCCCTTTGGTTTGGGTTACCCTATGAATTACAAGATTCTGATTTTCAGCTTCATTTAAAAGCCCTTCCATTGTTTTAGGAGATTGAATTCCCGGAACTTCAAATCTGAACTGACCGCCATCATTGAAAGTCTTTTTAGAAACATAATTTGAATCAGCTTCATCAATGCCAATACTATTTAGAAAATCTTTAGTATTATTCATTTAAAACACCAACAACATCAGTCATTGAATAATTATCAATTTCATCAATTATTACCAGATTATTAATATTATAATCAGGATTTAAGCTCTTGAACTTATCTATTAATTCACTTAATTCATAAGGATTTTCAAAATCGCCTTTTGGAATGAATGTGATATTCTGAAATACACCATTTCTGAATTCCTCATCCAATTTAATAATAACATTTGATGGTCTTTTATTTGGATACAAATCTTCCAGTTTATCATCCTTAAGAATAATCATCTTGTTTACTAAATTTTTAATGCTGTTTACCTTATCAACAGTGGAATAGTTTTCAAATAACCCGTATTCAACAAGTTTGTTCAGCGTGTCAATGTCAACTTCCCCCATTACAAGAGTTATTGCCACTGCATAAGGAAGACTTTGCTTAAGCTCTTCGAGATTTTTCGGCTGAAAATTATTGTGATCTGCTGCAACTGCATATGTTTTAACAGCCACATTCTTAATATGAACATATTCTTCACCCAAACTGGTTCTTAATTTCAGTGCAGTGTCTATTGAAGAGTGCAAATGTCTGCAAAATGGATATTTTTTAAAGTAAATATCTCTGACCCTAACAGTGCCAACATCCTCAAGAATGGATTCAAAAGAAAAATCGTCGCTGTTGAATTCTTCACTGCCAAATACCATAGTTTTTAAAAATCCTTCAGAACCTTCAATTATACTTTCAGCACCAGTAAATCCATTGCGTGCTAAAAAAGCAGACAACATTCCATTATAATTAGCTTTACCAACATGGAGAACTTTGCCCATACTGCCACAATGATCAGATTCCAAAAGACCCGCAGCCTGAGTTCCACATAATCCTAATGCATTGAGTATTTGATTTTCATCCAATTTAAGCAATTTTGAAGCAACAGCTCCTGAAACAAATGTTCCGATTGTTCCTGTTGTGTGAAAACCATTATTCCTATGGCGAGGGTTAACAAGTTTTCCAAGCAATATTCCGACTTCATAACCTACAATGACAGCTTCAAAGAACTCTTTTCCACCCAGCCCATAAGCTTCTGATAATGCCAATGCTGTTGGAAAAATAACTGCCCCCAAATGTGCCTGTGCCTGCCTGTGACCATCATCCAGCTCCAAAGTGTGAGCAGAAATCCCATTTAAAAAAGCAGCATTCAATACATTTGTTTTAACGCCCGGCTTTCCAATGATTGATGCTTCCAAACTAGAATCATTATTAACATTGAATATTTCATTGATAGTGTTGAAAGCTATGTTTGGAGAGTTTTCATTAGCTCCCCTATATGTTACGCCTAAAAAATCAAGAAAAGCTGCTTTAATTGTGTTTATAGACTCAACAGTAGCCTGTTCATAACGATAATTTGAAATAAATTTAGAAATATCTTGTAAAAACATAACAATCTCAACATTAATTATGTAAAAATGATAATAAATAGTTATCTTAAAAAATTAAAAAAATGATTTAAATTGCTGGAACGCCAGTTGCAACAAGAACAATGTGTGCTACAATTGCTGCTCCATAATAAGTTGCTGCAATAACTAAAACGGTAATGACAATTGCTCTCCAACCCAATGCCTTGAATTCGTCCCAGCTTTTACCCATACCAATACCAACATAAGCTAAAAATACAGTTACAATGGATAAAAGTTCAACTTTTGAAACATAATAAAGAACAAAATCCGAAGTAGGCATTCCAGGAAATGCTATGGCAATACCTATGACACTTATATAAAGAATAGAAGATATGTTAAATGGAAGTTCCCTTTCCATCCAAACTCCAATAAGTGTGATGACAGACAAA
>JAFUBV010000044.1 GCA_017460025.1 Methanobrevibacter sp.
AAACAAAGAGTATTTGGGCGGAGCCATAGCACCGGGACCTTATACATCCCTTAAGGCATTGGGAAAACTTGCGTCGCAGCTACCGGAAAACGGATTTGAATTTACAGACAAGATAGATGAAGATTTAATTGAAGAGGCATTTAAAGATAAAGAATTACTATTTATAGACAAAATGGATAAAATTGACAGAGTTAAAGCAGAAATTTTAGAAATATTTGAGTTATTTGATTTTGAATAGGTGAAGACATATGGCAACAAATTTAGAAACAAAATTATTTGCAATAGCTGATGAATTAAGAGGAAACATGGATGCAAATGAATATAAAAACTATATTTTAGGTTTTATATTTTACAGATACTTATCTGAAAAACAAGAAACATTTTTAAATAAACAATTAACTAAAGATGGAATTACATTTCAAAAAGCATTTGAAAATGAAAAAATGCGAGAAAAACTTGAAAAATTAAGTATTAAAAGATTAGGTTACTTTATAACTCCTGAACATTTATTCAGTACAATTATTGATAAGATTAATACTAATCAAACAATAAGAAATGATTTAAGAGAAGCATTTAATGAAATCACAAATTCAGCACAAGGAAAAGAAAGTGAAAATGACTTTGAAAATCTATTTGATGATGTGGATTTAGATTCCACAAAATTAGGTAAAAAAGACAAAGATAAAAACCAAAAAATATCAACAGTTTTAAACTTATTAAATGAAATTGATTTTGAATTAGAAAACGAAGAATCAGATATACTGGGAGACGCATATGAATACTTAATCAGCCAATTTGCATCAGAAGCTGGAAAAAAAGCTGGGGAATTTTATACTCCTCAAGAAGTATCAAAAATCCTAGCAAAAATTGTAACACTTGGTAAAGATAAAATAAAGAACGTATATGACCCTACTTGTGGTTCAGGTTCTTTATTATTAAGGATTTCAAAAGAAGCTAGAGTAGCAAACTTCTACGGCCAAGAACTAAACACAACTACATTCAACATGGCAAGAATGAACATGATATTGCATGGTGTTAAATATAATGATTTTGATATAAGGCAAGGGGATACATTGGAAGATCCTCAGCACAAAGATATGAGATTTGATGCAGTAGTGGCGAATCCACCATTTTCTGCAAAATGGAGTGCAAGTGATGATTTTAATGATGATCCAAGGTTCAGTGCATATGGTAAACTAGCCCCTAAATCCAAAGCTGATTATGCTTTTGTACAGCACATGGTTTATCAATTAAATGAAAGTGGAACAATGGCTGTTGTATTGCCCCATGGAGTATTATTTAGGGGAGCAGCAGAATTAAAAATAAGAAGGTACTTAATTGAAGAAAAAAATTATTTAGATGCAGTTATTGGTATGCCTGCAAATTTATTTTATGGAACATCAATTCCTACATGTGTATTAGTATTTAAAAAATGTCGTGAAGACGATGATGATGTTTTATTCATTGATGCAAGTAAGGAATTTGAAAAAGTTAAAACTCAAAATAAGTTAAGGCCTGAAGACATTGATAAAATTATTAATACATATGCTAATCGTGAAGAAATAGAAAAATATTCACATAAAGCTACATTAGAAGAAATAGAAGAAAACGATTTTAATTTAAATATTCCTCGTTATGTGGATACTTTTGAAGAAGAAGAACCAATTGACCTTGATGAAGTTGTGGATGAGCTAGAAAAAATTGAAGCAGAAATGGAAAAAGTAGAGGCTGAAATTAAAAAATACTGTGATGAATTAGGTATCAGAGCACCTATTTCATTGAGATGATGTTATGGCTGAAGAAAAACTAGTACCGAAACTCCGATTTAGTGGATTTAAAGATAATTGGGAAAATACAAAAATAGGAGATTGTTTGGATGTTAAATATGGAAAAGATTACAAACATCTGAATAAAGGTAAATATCCTGTTTTAGGAACTGGGGGTATTATGGAATATGTTGATGAGTTCTTATATTCTGGTGAAAGTATATTAATAGGCCGTAAAGGTACAATAGACAAACCAAAATATATTAATGATTCATTTTGGACTGTAGATACGTTGTTTTATACAGAAATTAAAAAACAATTTCCTAAATTTCTTTTTTATTGTATCTCCA
>JAFUBV010000045.1 GCA_017460025.1 Methanobrevibacter sp.
AAAAAATCGGTGCTGTTGATGTCGGTTCTGAATCACATCCTTATGCAGTAAAACCGACAGCAACAATTGTTGCAGAAGCTGTTTGCGCAACTCCTGATTTGACAGCAGCTGATTTGGAATTTGCATGTAAGGCAGGAACTGCCGGTATTCAGATGTCAATGGGTCTTGTTGAAAGCGGCATGATTGAATATGGATTGGCTATTGGTGCTGATACATCACAAGGTGCTCCTGGGGATGCATTGGAATATACCGCATCTGCCGGTGGTGCAGCTTATATTATTGGTAAAAAGGATGTATTGGCTGAAATTGAACAGACTTACAGTTTCACAACAGACACTCCTGACTTTTACAGAAGAGAAGGTGAAGATTATCCTTCACACGGTGGACGTTTTACAGGTGAACCTGCTTACTTCAAGCATGTGTTAAGTGCAGCAAAAGGATTATTGGAAATAACCGATTCCAAAGTTGAAGATTATGATTATGCATGTTTCCACCAGCCTAATGGTAAATTTTATTTAAGAGCAGCTAAAAAATTAGGATTCACTCCTGAACAGTACTCTCAAGGATTATTAACTCCAAACATCGGAAATACATACTCCGGTGCTGTACCTCTTGCATTATCCAACATTTTGGATGTTGCAGAACCTGGCGATAAAATATTTGTCGTATCCTACGGTTCAGGTGCGGGAAGTGACGGATTTACATTAGAAGTAACAGACGAAATACTCAAGAAAAGAGATTTAGCTCCTAAAACAGAAGATATTATTTCCAACAAGACTTATGTTGACTATGCTGTTTACGCTAAATTCAAAGGTAAAATTAAAATGTAAGGAGGTTAAATTATGAGAGACGTTGCTATTATTGGTGTTTCACAAACAAAATTTGGTGAATTATGGGATTCCTCTTTCAGAGATTTAATCGCTGAAGCTGGTGTAAGAGCTTTGGTCGATGCTGATATTGACGGTAATGATATTGAAGCAATGTTCGTTGGAAATATGTCCTCAGGATTATTTGTACAACAGGAACACATTGCAGCACTTATTTCAGATCACGTAGGTCTTAATCCGGTTCCAACCACAAGAGTTGAAGCTGCTTGTGCATCAGGAGGATTGGCCTTAAGACAGGGTATTATGGCAGTTGCATCAGGTTTCCATGATGTTGTAATTTCTGCAGGTGTTGAAAAGATGACTGATGTTGTGGATGCTACTCCGGCTATTGCAACAGCATCCGATCAGGAATGGGAAGCACAGCAAGGTGCAACATTCCCTTCATTATACGCAATGATTGCAAAAAGACACATGCATGAATATGGTACTACACGTGAACAGCTAGCACAATTTTCCGTTGTAAACCACAAAAATGCATCCAAAAACCCAAATGCACAGTTCCCATTTGAAATTAGCGTGGATAAGGTTATCAACTCAACCATGGTTGCAGACCCGTTAACATTACTCGACTGTTCTCCAGTATCTGACGGAGCAGCAGCTGTTGTAATGGTGCCTGCTGAAGATGCTAAAAAATACACTGACACTCCAATTTACGTTAAAGCATCCGCTCAGGCTTCAGGAACATTGACATTGCATGACAGAAAAGACCTTACAACCATTGAATCAACTAAGGTGGCTTCCAGAAAAGCATATGATATGGCTGGAGTTACCGTAAAGGATATTGATGTTACTGAAGTTCACGACTGTTTTTCAATCAACGGTCTTTTGGCAGTAGAGGACTTGGGCTTTGCTGAAAATGGTAAAGGAGGAATAGCTATCGAAGAAGGTCAAACTGAAATTGATGGTGATTTCCCAATCAACTCTTCAGGTGGTCTTAAAGCTCGTGGACACCCTCTTGGAGCAACAGGTATCGCTCAGGCTGCCGAAATCGTATGGCAATTAAGAGGAGAAGCAGGCGGACGTCAAGTAGATGGTGCAGAAATCGGTATGACCCACAATATTGGTGGTACCGGAGGAACTGCAGCAGTACACATTTTCGGAAGAGATTTATAAATCTCTTTTCACTTATTTTTTTTTCATGATACTCAATACAGGAACCAGAACGGATATTCCCTCTTTTTTTCACAAATGGTTCTTAAAAAGAATTGATGAAGGATTTGTATGCTCCAGAAATCCTTACAACAATGAGATATACAAATATGAAATAAATCCTAAAGTTGTGGATTGCATCTGCTTTTGTTCTAAAAATCCCCGTCCGTTGGTTAAGCATTTGGATGAAATATCTGAGTATAATCAGTTCTGGTTTATAACATTAAATCCTTATGGAAAGGATATTGAAGCTAATGTGCCTGATTACAAAAAAGTTATTAGGACTTTCAGGGATGTTTCCGATACTTTAAGCAATGATGCGATTGCATGGAGATATGATCCGATTTTTATCACCGAAAAGTATAATCTGGATTTTCATATTGACAAGTTTGAAGAAATAGCATCCGAGCTCTGCGATTACACCTCGGACTGCACAATAAGTTTCATTGATTTATATAAAAAAGTTTTGAGGAACTTTCCCGATGCAAAAGAGGTTACTCGTGGCGAACAGCTGATTATCGGGGAGAACTTTTCAAGAATCGCTCAAAAATATGATATAAAGATGAAGACCTGTGTTGAAGGGACACTGCTTGATCAGTTCGGGTTTGACTCAAGCGGATGCATGACAAAACAGGTCCTTGAAAAAGCTATTGGAAATACTTTAAAAGTCCCTCGTGGAAAATACAAGAACCGCCAATGCAACTGTTTAATGGGAAGGGATATTGGAGCATATAACACATGCATGCACGGATGCAAATACTGCTATGCCAACGCCAACATGAAGCTGGTCAAAAAGAACCAAAAGTTGCACAATCCTGACTCACCATTGTTGATTGGTGAGGTTAAAGAGGGTGATGTTGTTAAAGAGGTTAATGAACCCAGCTTTATTGATGCACAACAAAAATTAATTTAGAGAAGAATTATTGTTTTAGGCAACCTATTGGTATAACTTTAACACCATCTGGACGAGTATATGCAACTTCTCCTCCAGTTAAAACAGCTAAAAAACTTGGATTGTTTAGTTCATCATTTTTTTCTATTAATTTGTTGATTTTCAATAAGTTTTTTGCACCTTCATCAATTTTTTCACTACCTAATTTGCATTCAATTAATGCATATCTATTATCATTCAAATGTACTACACAGTCAATTTCAATGTCTGATTTGTCATGGT
>JAFUBV010000046.1 GCA_017460025.1 Methanobrevibacter sp.
ATTGTATTTTAATTTACGAACTTCTGAACCAGTTCTTTCTACATTAAACATATATCATCCCTCTCAGGCTTTTGATATAGCTTGGTTAGGACAATTATGAATACATAAATCGCAATTATCACAATTTTCAGGGACTATTTTTACATCCCCGTCTTCTTCAATAATTGCTCCTTGTTCACAAAGTTTAATGCATAAACCTTGAACCGGACAATTTTCAATATGTCCGCAAACATCAGAATCAATTTTAACTGCCATATAACCACCTCTATTACATACTCAAATTAATTTATAAAAATTAATTAGATATGTTAGTTTATATTATATCGAAATGTACATATAAACATATCGATTATTTTTTTAGATTTTCGATGATTAACCCATTTTTATTTATTTCGCCACGCCTAATTCTTGTAGACGAAATGGGATTTCCATCTTCGGCCAGCACAAAACTAACAACAACAATATCAAGAGGTTTCATATCTTTAGAAGCCCTAATCTCATTGATTTTAATTGCGTTCGGTTCAGTTTCCTCACTGACAACAATTGCATCAAAATCAGCCTCATAAATTGTAGTTCCAAATGGATCTTCCAAAGGCACAACATTAAAATTAGATTTTCCAGAGAAAAAAGATTTTAGATTGGTCATACGTTCCTCACATGAATCTATATCTCCTTTCAAACCTCCAAAGGCATCAGAAGTCACTCCGATTTCCACATGATTGCCCAATTCAAAAGCAGTAGATAATAATTTTTTATGACCATCATGGAATTTGTCAAAAGTACCGCCAACGGCCACCTTAAAATATTTTTTATTGCTCATAATATTGTCCTATTAGTTTATAATTAAAGTTTATGTAAACTATTATAAATTATTAGCTATTAAAAAAAGAAAAAAAAGAAGTTAATTAGAAAGAAATACTGGAATAATATCCCTTAAGAGAATAATTATAGTTATTCCAATTAACTACTTTACCAAATGAGTTTCTAGCACTTGTTGCATCACAAACAACCCATGTATTGCCAACCAGTACCTGAGTCCATACATGGCCATATGTATTACCGCTGCTGAATACACAGGTTCCGTGAACATATCTTGCAGGAAGATCAGCTGCCCTGAACAATGCGATTAATAAGTGGGAGTGATCAACACAATTTCCTGCTTTGTGATTTAATGCACCGACAGCACCGTATTTAGTGTCATAATAGAAACTATATGAGAGCGTGTCCCTTACATAGTTATAGATAGCAGTAGCCTTATCCAATGAATTAGTTAAACCTTTAGTCAATTCTTCAGCTAAAGCAACAATCTGTTCATCTGTAACTTGACAGTTAGGAGAACTTGCTAAATAAGCACTTAAATCAGTGATTGTATTGGATGAATCTAATGAACTCTGTGATACATAAAGTGTTAAAGATTTTATGGATACTGAAGACGGCAATTGGTCCATCATTCCATAGTAAACCAAAACACGTGTAAACGCATAAACGATTCCATCATATCCCACATCGCCAAGACTGGTTGAAACGGAATCAGGAGTTACACCGGAATCCATGCTGGTCAACAAGCTACTTGCAACAGATACATAATCACTTAAACTACCCATAGCAGATGCAGAACCAGGATTTGCAGGATTGCTTACATCCAGAACAGATAAAGCAGACAAATCACCATTATTTATATCAACAATAGCTTCGGAAAGCAGATATAAATATTGGGCATTTGTAAATGATGTATCGCCAATAGCAACACTGCCAGGCAATTTTGCATTCTTCTCAATATAGAGATTTACTTCATTAGCTGCAGCAACCAGCTGACTTATTGAAATAGTTCCTACAACATCAATGTATGCTTGACCTGCAGTTGACTTATCAGTATAATTATAAACAATAAGATAATTTCCTTTAGTTAAATTACCTATTGTAATTGATGCAATACCTTCAGAATTTGTCAAAGCAGATACTTCATTATCATTGTATGAAAACTCAATGCTTGCATTTTCAATTGGCTTATTATAAGGATCTTTTAATGTCACGGAATATGTGGCAGTTTTACCTGCAACCATAGTTAAATCATTACCTATTATAATAGAACCATTAACTAAAATATGATTAGATACACTGTCAGCACCATAAATTATGCTGTCAATAGATGTTGTAACTTCATAATATCCTATAGGCAAATTAATATCCAATTTTGCATTACCTGAAGCATTGGTAGTTCTGTTGTATGGAACGCCGTTGATCATGAATGTAACAGCAACTCCTTCAACAGGATCTCCTGTAGTATTTTTTGTTAAATTGATAATAAGTGAATCATCATCACCATAATTCATTATTAAATCTTCTACAGCCAAATCAACAGGTATTTTAGAAACAACAATCGTGTTTGAACCTTTATTATAGTCTAGAGAATCCACTTCAGAGTAAGAATATGTTATTGTATAATTACCAGGAAGCAAATTAATAGCTAAACTTGCAACACCATCACTATCTGTAGTACGATTATAATCAACACCATTAATATTAACATTAATAGTTTCATTAACTAATGGCTTGAAGTCCAAATCAGTCAAAGTGATGTTAAATCTAGAACCATCTTTATAAACCATATTTAAATCATTTCCGGATAAAATAGTTGTTGAATTAGCAACGACCAAAGTACTATTAGATTGGGACGCATAACAATTTCCATTACCTTCAAAGCTATACTTTATTGCATATCTTCCTTCGGATAAATTAGAAATAGTGATTGTGGCTTCTCCATTTTCATCAGTAACTGCACTTACATTTACTGAATCATAGTTAAAGTTAACAGTAGCATAACCAATAGGAACATTATTTAGTCCGGTTAATTTAACAGTATAATCTCTATCTATACCTAAGATAATATGAGCATTATTCCCTTCAATAGTAGTATTACATTTATTTATAGTAATAGTATTAGAAATAGCTAAACCCTTATCATTAGTTGATGTGATAATATACTCACCAGTATTAAGATTAATGTTTAATCTAGCAGTACCATTTTCATCACTTGTACGAGTATAAAATACCCCATTAATATTGAATGTTACATTACCATTAGCTAAAGGATTACCTTGACCATCAAGTATATTTACGGCAAATTTACTACCATCCCTATATTCCATAATCAAGTCATCACCAAATATAGTTGGTAATACCACTATATTATTAGAAATCATATCATTATTAATTGAATTAATAGCAGTGATAATATATTTACCTGGATTAAGATTAATGTTTAA
>JAFUBV010000047.1 GCA_017460025.1 Methanobrevibacter sp.
AATAAATCACTTCAATAGTGTGATTACCAGGCAAGATTTCAGTAATGTAAATAACTGCAGTACCATTAGTCACGTTAGTCACATTATATTCTTTACCGTCAATAATAACAGTCACATTACCAGTCGCATTCTCAGGCAAAGTAACATTCACAACACCACTAGTACTATTATCAGGAATATCAACAGTAATATTCACAACATTAGAAGAATCAACCTTAGCTTTAACAGTAAATGTTGTAGAATTGGATTTAGCAGCATACCAATCATCACCCATATATTTAACAACAGCAGTGTAAGTACCGTTAGTCAAATCACCAATAACAAGTGATCCACGGCCACCAGTAACATTAGCGTAATAACCTTTATCGCCAATAGTAACAAGTACAATACCATCAACATCAATATTTAAGTCTATTCCAATTGTTTCAGTTTGACCCTCAGTAATATTTTCTGAGGAAGCCACAATAGTATAATTTTCGAGTTTTGAGATATTCCAATCAGTAGTATTGGTTATACCAGTGTAGTTACCGTCACCGGAGTAAATAACCTCAACAGTATGATTACCCGGTAAAATATCGGTAATATAAATAACAGCAGTACCGTTAGTCACATTAGTTACATTGTATTCTTTACCATCGATGATAACAGTCACATTACCAGTCGCATTCTCAGGCAAAGTAACATTAATAACACCACTAGTACCGTTAGAAGGCAAGTCAATTGTAATATTAGCAATGCTTGAGGAATTAACTTTAGCTTTCACAGCAAATGTTGTATTATTATAAGATGCAACATATTTATCATCACCAGCGAATGTTACTTCTGCTTTATAAGTTCCGTTAACTAATCCTGATACATTATATTTACCATTACCATTAACTATTGCAACATTATAAGTTCTATCAGCAACTTTTAGAGTAACAATAGTGTTTATTGAAGGATTCATATTTATTGTAACAACAACATTTTCACCAGCATCAATGGAACTGTCCACATCAATGCTTAAAGAAGTGACCACTTTATTGACTTCCAAAGTTTCAGTATTGGAAGTTGAATTAAGATATTGATCATTTCCTGCATAAGTAGCATTGATTAAATAAGTACCATTAGCTAATCCTGATAATGTTAAATTACCAATACCATTTACTACAGCAACATAATATTTAGTTCCGTTTACTGAAACAACAACAGTAGTGTTAATATCTGGGTTTAAATCAATGCCTACAACAACATCAGTTCCTACAACAACAATATGATCTACATCAATTACTACTTGAGTGACAGATTTATACATGACTAATGATTTAATGTCAGAAGTTGCATTGACATACTTATTGTCTCCAGAATAACTTGCACTTATCTCATAATTGCCTTCAGTCAAATTGGATAATATTAAAGTAGCATTACCGTTTATAAGTCCGACATTGTAATTATCATCGTTGACTTTGACAATGACTGTAGTATTAATGGATTGATTTAATGAAATTTCAATCTCTAAATCGCTACCAACAAATCCGATTCTATCAACTTTAATACTTAAATTAGTTGGAATCTTATTAACTTCTAAAGATTTAATGTTTGATGTTGAGTTAACATACTTATTGTCTCCAGAGTAAGTAGCATTTATAGCATAAGTTCCATTAGCCAAATTGGAAGCAGTGTAAGTTCCAACACCATTTACAACAGCAACATTATAAACATTTTCTCCAACTCTTAAAGCAACAGTTGCATTGATTGAAGGATTCATTGTAATTGTGATAATTGCATCTCCACCTACGAAAATAGGACTTTCAACATCAACCGTTAAAGTAGTAGCAACTTTATTGACTTCTAAAGTTTCAGTGTTTGATGTAGCGTTGACATATTTGTCGTCACCAGCATAGATTGCCCTAATACTGTAAGTACCATTTGTTAATCCAGATAATGTTAAGTTACCTTTACCGTTTACAAGACCAACAGTGTAGTTATTATCATTTACTCTTACAATTACAGTTGCATTAATAGCCTGATTCAATTCAACACCAACAATTACATCAGAACCGACATCAACAGGACTGTCAACATCAATAGCTAAAACTGTGACAACCTTATTAACAGTTAAGGTTTCAGTATTGGAAGTTGCATTCATATACTTATTGTCTCCAGCATAAACTGCCTTAATACTGTAAGTACCGTTTGCTAAATTGGATAATGTTAAGTTACCTTTACCATTTAAAAGACCGACTGTGTAATTTCTATTATTTACGCTTACAGTTACTGTAATATTAATAGCTTGGTCTATATCAACACCAACAATTACATCAGAACCGACAACAACAGGGCTGTCAACATCAATATATAAAACGGTAGAAAATTTGTTTACTTCTAAATTTTTAACGCTTGAAGCTGAAGCAGAGTATTTGTCATTTCCTGCGAATGTAGCATTAACATCATAAGTTCCATTTGCTAAATTGGATGCAGTAAATGTTCCAGCGCCGTTTATAACAGCAACATCATAGGTATCGTCACCTACAGTTAATTTTACTGTTGTGTTGATTGATTCATTCAAGTTAATAGTAATAACAGCATCATCACCTACGATAATATTGATGGATACTCTTACAGTCAAGTTAGTTTCATATTTATTGACTTCTAAAGTTTCAGTGTTTGAAACATCTCCAATATATTTATCGTCACCAGCAAATGTGGCATTAATATTGTATGTGCCGTTTGCTAGGTCAGATAATACTAATTTTCCTTTACCGTTTACAATAGATACAGTATAGTTTTTATTGTTTACACTTACAACTACAGTAGCGTTGATGTTTTTATTTATTTCCACATTTACAATAGCATCCTGGCCAACTTTAATAGTATCATTGACAGTTAAAGTGACTTCAGTTGGGATTTTATTAATCTCTAAAGTTTTAACGTCAGATGACCCTTCAGTGTAATTTTCATTTCCTTCAAATACAGCTTTAATGTTGTAAGTTGCATTAGCTAATCCTGAAAGGATGTATGATCCGTTACCGTTTACAACAAATACTGTGTAATTGTTAGAACCAACAGTTAAAATTACAGTTCCGTTGATTTCCTGACCCATAGTCACATTTACAACCACATCATCACCAACATTTTGAGGAGTGGTGAAGTTAACCACAACAGATGAATCTGCTTTAGCAATTGTGAAAGTGGTTGATTTTGATTTGGATAGATATAATTCATCACCAGGATATGTAGCGACAACAGTATGTAATCCGCCAGTCAAATTGTTCAATACTAAAGTAGCAACACCATTATCCGCTTTGAGTGAGTATTCATTGCCATCTACGGTAATAGTAACATTTTCAGTTACGTTAGCAGGAACAGTTACAGTAATTGTTGTATCCTGACCGTAAGTATGATTATCAACAGCCAATCCGATTTCATATGCAGTTGAAGGATTTACAACAAATCCTTTTGTATTGTTTCCAGCGACATACTTAGCATCACCGCCATAAGTTACATTGACAACATAATTGCCTGCAAGTTCAGCTTCATAATTGATGTAAGCGATACCGTTAACAATAGTGTATTCATAAGGAGTATTGTTAACTTTAATTACCAGATTATTGTTTACATCCACATCTGCAGGTAAAATTACCCTAATTGTTTGATTTTGACCGACACGGATATCATTAACATCAATGATTATTTCATAAGCAAGCTTGTTTACAGCCAAAGTTGTGTTGTTGAATGATTCAACATATTTATCATTGCCTGTGAATGTGACATTAACATTGTAAGTAGCATTAGCCAATCCAGATACATTATAATAACCTTTACCGTTTACAATAGCTACATCATAAGTTTTATCGCCAATTCTCAATGTTACAGTAGTGTTGATTGAAGGATCCATAGTAATAGTAATTACAGCATCTTCACCTACGAAAATAGGACTTTCAACATTAACTGTTAAAGTAGTAGCAACTTTATTGACTTCTAAAGTTTCAGTGTTTGATGTAGCATTGACATACTTGTCATCACCAGCATAGATTGCTTTAATGGTGTATGTGCCATTTGCTAAACCGGATAATGTTAAGTTAGCTTTTCCGTTTACAAGACCTACAGTGTAGTTTTTATCATTGACACTTACAATGA
>JAFUBV010000048.1 GCA_017460025.1 Methanobrevibacter sp.
AAAATAAAAATAAAAAACAATTATAAAAGAAAATTATTAAAAACAAATTTTAATATTATAAATTCTAATTTAATAATAAACTAATACTATTTAAAATAAATAAAAGAATTTAAGTAATTAATACTTTTAACATGTTTTGTAATAAATAATACTTTTTTTAATACTTTTGAAGACCAAATCCATTTATAT
The DNA here is from genome assembly GCA_017460025.1 of Methanobrevibacter sp. Classification (GTDB taxonomy): domain Archaea; phylum Methanobacteriota; class Methanobacteria; order Methanobacteriales; family Methanobacteriaceae; genus Methanocatella. The sequence continues at coordinate 190 of JAFUBV010000048.1, forward strand.
AATAATAAACACAAAATTTAAAACTATGCATGTTGTAGCTGATGTTGGAGGAATACCTGGAAAAGATTGTAACGGATTTTGCAAATACTGTTACTTCAGAAAGGTAAAAGATATTAAAGTTTTTGGCTGTGCACATTGTCTTCCCAACAAAATCGGTTGTGAAAGATGTTCAAAAGGAGTAGCTGATGCTCAAAGCGAATTTAAAAGTCCATTTGAAGTATTGAACACTGTGCAAAATACAATAATGATGAATATGGGCAGGGGTGAAATCATAGCGGACATCAGTGGCGGAGGAGACATAAGCTGCTATCCCCATTTGGAGTCACTGACTGGGCAATTGAACCAGTTTTCAATAAAGTCCCATCTGGGATACAGCTGCGGAAAGGGAATAAGCGACAGCGACATAGCAAATAGACTAATAAACAACGGTGTTGAAGAGGCAACATTCACAGTATTTTCAACAGACCCTAAACTCAGACAGCAGTGGGTCAGAGACAAATATCCTGAGGAAGCACTGAACGCATGCAAAATCTTTTGTGAAAACATCAAATTGACCGGTGCTGGAGTCATAATCCCCGGAGTGAATGACGGAGACGTATTAAGACAGACATGTGATGATCTGGAATCCTGGGGTGCGAAAGGATTTATATTAATGAGATTTGCAAACACATTCAATGAAGGACTGATACTTGGAAACGAACCCTTATTAAAAGATCATGAATCACAGCCTGTTGAAGAGTTCGCCCAACTTGTCAAAGACCTCAATAGCGAATATAACTTCAGAATAACCGGAACACCATTATGCGATCCTGAAACCGGAGGTCCGTTTGCAATAGCAAAGGATGAAAATGAAATATTTCTGCAGTTCATTAAACCAGTCACCGGAGAAGCAACATTAATCACTTCAAAAATAGCTGCACCATTCATACAGAATATATTCGATAAGCTTGAAGTGGACAGCGTCAATGTTGTGGCAGTAGAAAAAGAAATTGCATGCCTCATTACAAAAGAGGATTTGGAAACACTTGACTTAAGCGAAATCAAAGATACAGTTATATTGCCTGGCAGGTCATTTGTTCACCAGCTCGATGCAGAAAGAATTCTGAGTGCGGATGGCGTTGAACGTCTTGTGGGACGTGGCCCTGACACATTGACTGTAGATGGTGAGTTAAGCATTGACATGACCGATGAAAATGTAATAGAGCGAGAACTGGAAGACTTTAATGATTTGGTGGATGCCATTAACTTCTTCGGAATGAGATTGCTTTAAAAAAAAAGAAATTAGTTAGAGTCCTCGACAAGAGAACTTTCACTATTGATTTTGACTAAAATATAATCATACATTTTAGATTTTTTGATTTCGGAAATTTCAGACAATTTTCTGCCGTCAATGACAACGTTTTCAATTGATTCATGGTACTTGTCATAATCCAATTTTACACGAACCCCGTCAAGCTGAGAAGTGACTGGTGTTGGAGAGATAACTTCTGCAATTTCGGGAACCTGATTTTCAATTGCATTTTTAACGACAATTGAAGGTACTAATGGTGGATCTAAATTCATTTCGCGTTTTTTATTGTTTAAAATTCTTTCAATTGTTTCAACCAAATCGTCTAAAGCGCGAATATCAGGACCTCTTCTTAATCTTCTAGGTATTCTTCCAAGCCCTCCCACATAAGCGTCAGCTCCGGGAAGCTCTTCGATTGGAATGTCAGGTGCTCCTGTTACGATTACAGGAATATTGATATCATCATATAAAAATGCCTTAGTCTTGATACAGGTTTCAAAACTGCCTAATGCAAAAACTGCAATGTCATGTTCCTCAATCAGCTGCTTTTCAGTTTCGGAAATGCCTGAAGTTCCTTTACCATCTCCTCTGGCAAGACCTATCATATTGTCCTTTGCACCATATTCACGCAAATACTCTGAAATGTCACATGCAGCATGAGGCAGGTGATGCCTTGCAAGTGTTGGGGAAACGATAGCTATTTCAGAACCTGCCATCGGAGCCACAGTCAAAGTAGCCAACAGCTCATTTGCCTTTTCTTCAACTCTAGACACATCATTTAAAGGAACCGCCATATTCAATACCAATTCCATCTGCAGGATATTTTCTTGAAGAATGAATCCACCTAAATCTTCAATCAGTTCCTTTATTTCTTCACTTTTGTGAACTCCACCAGTAAATGTTAATGTTTCATACATTTTAATACTCTCACTAAAGTCTATATTAATAATAGTTTTTCAGTTTCAATCTATATTAAGTTTTCCAAAATCGAATATCTCATTTCAATCCTTTCAAAAGGATTTTTAGCCACTGAAGTGTGAGAGGGAATGCTGACCAATGTTGCATCGGTTTTTTCCAGTTTATCCTCCAAATAATCAGGGTAAATTATATAATCATAGATTTCATCCGTTATTTCAAAGCCGATATTTAAAATAATATCCCTTAAAAAATTAGAGTAGACATAAACTTTTATGTGGGAATTGTCATGACTTTCCAGGTATTTGTGACATAACTCATAACCTTCAAAGAATTCCAAAATCTCATCATCACACAATTCATTTTCAAGTTTGGAAACTTCACGGATGCTTTCAAAAAGCTGTTTTGGTGTATTCAGCTTAATGGCCAGGGAATTCATCACGACTTTGCTTTCAGAAAGAAGAATTGCAAGATCCCCTTCTTCCTCATCAGGATTCTTATTGACTATATAATCATCAATGCCTGCAAGCCTTACGACCTCTTCACACATTGGGGTAGTGATAATTTTCATATAATATAATTATATAGAACGCTTTCATATATACTAAACTATGAAAGTTACATTAAGTTTTGAGGAAACTTCAAGCAGTGATGTTTCAATTATGGTAGATGTCCTGAGAGCAAGCTCAACAATAACCCTTGCGCTCGATAAGTTTCACAGGATAATTCCATGCTTTACTCCCGAGGAAGCATTTAAACTAAAGCAGGAAACCGGAGGAGTGATTGCAGGCGAACGTAAAGGAGCTAAAGTGGAAGGTTTTGACATTGGAAACTCACCGAACGCATTAAAAGAGTTTGAAACAGACAAAGACACATTGATTCTGACAACAAGCAACGGCACAAGAATACTTAAGAATATGAATTCAAAAGTATTGATAGGATGCATGAACAATGCAAAAGCCGTTGCAAAGGCAAGCGTTGAACTGGCAAGCGAACATATTGATGTCGTAATGGCGGGAGTGAGGGGAAAATTTGCAATTGAAGACTTTCTTGCAGCCGGCGAAATCATTAATGAAATAAAAGAAAAATGCAGTGACTGTGAAATAAGTGAATATGCCCAATCCGCAATTCTGGCAAGCAGAGACTATGAACTTGTGAAAAAAGCATTTTATGAATCCGCATCAGGAAACAGATTAACAGATTTAGGATACAGGCAAGACATCACATACTGCCTTGAGAAGAATTCCACAACAAATGTCGGAAGATATGAAAAAAACATAATATTAAATATGTAAGTCAATTAAATATAACATAATTAAATTTTCAAAGAGTGTAATATTAATGAAACGAGAATGTTTAACTATTATCGGTACAGCTCACGTATCTGCACAAAGTGTAGAGGAAGTAAAAGACAAGATTTATGAGCTTCAACCAGATAGAGTGGCTATTGAACTTGACCCTGCAAGATATACAAAGCTTAAAAAATCAATGATGGGAATAGAGGACGACGATACCATCTCAGTTACCAAAATAATCAAGGAAAATAAGGTAGGATTATTTTTTGTGACAACAGTATTAAGCTACTTCCAGTCAAAAATCGGAGATGAAGTTGATGTTGCTCCAGGTTCAGAAATGGTCGGAGCCATTGAAGCTGCCGAAGATTTGGGAATACCGATTGAATTAATCGACCGTAACATCAATACAACATTAGAACGTGCATTAAACAGAATGTCATTCTTTGAAAAAATCAAATTCCTGTTTGGAATATTAACCACAGACACCGAAGACGAAGAGATAGACATTGAAGATTTGAAAAACCCTGATACTCTTGAAGATATGCTTGAAATGTTTAAGGACGAAGCACCGGGAATATATGACGTTTTAGTACATGAAAGGGATGCATACCTTGCAGGAAGCCTTTTAAGAATTCCTGAAGACAGAGTCATAGCAGTTGTGGGTGCAGGACACCAGCCGGGAATAAATGCATACCTTGACCATCCGGAAACAATCCCCCCTCTTGAAGAGCTTAACAGGATTGAGGATAATAAAGGAATTCCATGGACAAAAATAATTCTTGCATTAATTCCGATTTTGTTTGTTGTGATATTTTTTCTGGCTTATTTTAATGGGATAAATATAACCTGGAACATCTATGAATTCGTTGCAATAAGTATGATAATGGGATTTTTAGGTTCAATATTGTCCGGATCAAAAATTCAGTCCGCACTTGTCGGAGGATTGGTTGCGCCTTTAACAATCATTCACCCATTGCTTGCTGCAGGATGGTTTTCAGGTTTGACTGAAGCCAAATACAGAAAAGTAAGGCAAAGAGACATTAAAAATTTAGCCAATATTGAAAGTTTCAGAGATTTATGGAACAATAATATTTTCAGAATATTGCTGGTTGTTATAGGTACAAATCTCGCCGTCAGTATTGCAACATTGGTAATATTACCTTCACAAGTCTTCATTCCACTTTTCATGAAGATATTTGGAGGATAATTCCACCACCAATTTCACCTTTGGATTATAAAATTGATTTAATCGAGTAATATTTAATTAGAAGGTAAAATTGTTCCAAATTCATAAAAAGAAAGATTTAAATAGCGAATTATCCATAATACTAAGCATGAAAGCATTAACTAATATTTCAACAAAAAGCTATAAATATCCTCAATA
>JAFUBV010000049.1 GCA_017460025.1 Methanobrevibacter sp.
CAGTAGTAAGCACGGTTTTCAACAAAATTAGAGTTTTCTACAATCAATATGTTTGCATTGTAAATTGCTCCACCGTCTCCTCCGCTAATGTCATAAGATAAATTGGAGCGACTTACAGCCTTGTTTGATATGAATTCGGAGTTGTTTACAATCATTGGTCCTGCATTGTAAATTGCTCCACCAGCATATATGCCGCTTAAAGCTTCATTGTTTTCAAATTTACATCCATCAATTTCTATCATATCAATATAGGATGATGCATAAACTGCTCCACCGGTAATTGCTCTATTGCCAATAAATTCACAGTCCTTGATAATAGCTTCACCATAATAATGATAGATTGCTCCACCCTGGTCTGAACCGGTGTTGTTTATGAATTTACAGTCAGTCACATTCAGTGAGTATCCGTAATCCCTTATAGCTCCACCATTTGCATTGTAACCGTTTTTGAATGTGATGTTGGATATGCTAACATTGTTTTCAAGGCCATATATTTCAAATATGAATCCTTTTTGAGCATCAATTATGGTATTTTCACTGCTTTGACCTTCAATAACGATTCCTCTTTCAAGAGTCATGTTTGAATCAAAGTACAAACCGTCCTTTATGATGACTTTTTTAACAATAGGGAAATTATTCACTACATAAATAGCTTTTGAGACAGTTAACAATGGATCATCAGCAGATCCCTTATTTTCATCATTTCCATCTTTTGAAACATACAATATTTCTCCATACTCATAATCTATAACATTGAATTCAAGAGTGTATTGTGAAGGATTGAAGTTGATGTCTCCGTTATATGTCAATAGAACTGAGTAGTTTCCAAATGGTACATTTTCAAGAGTTATTGAGCCTTTACTTCGTGTAATATTGATTATCTTATCTTCACCATTTATTGTGAATGTTACATTACCGCTTGCCGTAATATAATTAATGTCAGCATCGATTGTTACGGCCTGATTGTTGACACTTGCCTCAGCAGTTAAGATACTGTCTTTTCTGACTGAAACAATAAATTTTTCAGTTGCATTTGACGGATTGTAATCCATATCACCGTTGTATGTGAATGTAAGGTTGTATACATCATTGGTTACATTATAAACTGAAACGTTACCTTGTCCGTTTTCTATATTGATTACCTGAGTTTTGTATCTTAAAGTGAAGGTTACGTTACCTGTTGCCTGTGTCTCGTTTAGTTTTGCATAGATTGTAACGGTATCTCCATCAACTACAGGATTTATAGTCAGTTCGGTTGGAATTCTATTTAAAACGTTGAATTTAGCTACATCTGTTGATGTCTGATAGTCATCATCCCCCGTATAGGTTAATGTGATTTCATATTCATTGTTTGGTATATTTTTGATTGTGATGTTTCCTTTTCCTTCATTTAAATGAATTGTTTCATCATTTCCATTTAATGTGAAAGTTACATCACCAGTTGCATTTTCAGGATTAACTTCAACGCTGACTGTTACATCGCTTCCGTTAACGCTTACAGAACTGCTTAAATCAGAAGGATACTTTTCAAATACCATGAATGAAATTGTTGCTGTAGACGGATTGTGATTTTCATCTCCATTATAAGTCAGGACAATGTTGTCATATTCGCCGATTGGGACATTATGAAGTGTGATGCTTCCTTTAGCATTTTCAAGCAAAATAACTTCTTTTTTACCGTTTAATGTGAAAGTGACATTACCTGTTGCGCTTGAAGGAGCTATTGTGACTGAAATGGTGACATCTTTATAGTCAACATTAGATTTGGCAACAACAGCTGTCCTGTTATCAAGGTTTCTGACTACAACATCTGTTTTCAATTCCTGATTGTCAACATTTGCTGTGACAGTATAGTGACCTATTGAAGATGATGAAAATTCAGTCGTGAATTCCCCTGCAAAAGTGTCCTTATTAACAGCAAGGCTGCCTCCGGTAGCAGTTAAAGTAATGTTTCTCTGTGGAATTAAGTTGTTCTGGGTTTTGGTTCCGTTGATATAATAAGTAGCTTTGATGGTTGAATTTTCATCTAAATCGACGACTTCAGGATCTGCAGTTAAATCCAGAACAGTATAATTTGTGAAATTGATATTTCTGTTTAACAATGTTGCATTAGGATTGTTTGTTCCCCACCAATTGTTTTCAATATTCATTTTAGCAGCAGAATTTGCACTTGTAGGTGCAATTTGATAATTTGAATTACCGATGAATACATTATTGTTGATGTTTATTCCATTGACGGAATACGTAGCAGAGGAATAGATTGCTCCGCTTTCATGACGCACTGAATCTGCAGTGTTGTTTTCGAAAATACATCCGCTAACGGTACCTGAGGAAAATCCATAAAATCCTATACAGCTGCCTGATGCAGAAGTTCCTAGATATTTATTATTTATGAATGTTGAATTGATAATATTTGTATTTCCTTTTGCATATACTACAGGACCTGCAGGGCTGCTGCAGCCAATAAACTTGGAATTAACAATATTTAGATTATTTTTTGGGTGAGCTTGGCTTCCACCATAATCATATATTACAGCACCAGACTTTTTTGAATAACAGTTAATGAATGTCATGTCCTCAAAAGTTACATTTGCTACAACCAGAGGATTGTAACCTTTTACCTGCAAAACACCACCATAATCTGAAGTGTTAACATTTTTAATAGTAATATTCTTTAACGCAATTGAAACTTCATTTGGAAGATTATCCGTAAAAATTGGACCTGCTCCATCTGCATCAATTACCACATCGCCCAAACCAATAATATTGACATTTGATTTAATTGATAAAGAATATTCATTATAAATACCTTCTTTGATAAATATATTATTAGCTGTGGCTGTTGATTCTTCTAAAGCTTTTTCCAGACTTCCGTAAGGATTATCCTCACTTCCGGAGCCGGAATTGCTTCCGTTTTTTGCGACATAGATGTTTTTTTCACCAGCAGATATTATATCTGATGAATCATCTATCGTTAAAGTGTCAGCTTGATTAATATTTGACATATCATCTGCACATGATATAGGCAATATTATTAAAGACAATAATAGTAAAATAAAAATCAATGAACATTTTTTATTTATCATTTTAACCTCCTCAAATATAAAAATAATAATCGAATGATAATAAAATAATTTCGATATTATATGTATAATTTTATAAAAAATATTATATAAAATAATGTATTATTTATATAAGTTAAAAATCATTTAAAATTATAAATAATTCATTAAAATAA
>JAFUBV010000050.1 GCA_017460025.1 Methanobrevibacter sp.
CCATATTATCGATTTAAGAAATTATAAAATTTAAATCTGAGATAAATTTCTAATCAAATTTTTTCAAATTAACTATGTTTATATAATATTAAAATCAAAAATTTAATCATTAATATATTGGTGATTAAATGAGAATACTTCTTATTCATTCTGATTATTTAAACTACAATGTGAAAAAGCAGACACCTGTAGCTGAAGAAATCGAAGAGGCAAAAAAAGCAGGCTCATTTGATGATTCTTTAGTAGTATTTACAGCTGTTGAAAAAGACGATGAAAATAATCCAGAAGGTATTGTTAAAAACTTAGTTAAAGAAGTTATCAAAACTAATGAACAGGTTAAAGCAGAAAATATAGTTTTATATCCATATGCTCACTTGTCTTCATCATTAAGTTCTCCAAAAGTTGCCGTTCAAATCTTAAAAGATGCTGAACAGGCATTAATTGATGAAAACTTAACTGTTCAAAGAGTACCTTTCGGATGGTATAAGGCATTTGAAATATCCTGTAAAGGACACCCTCTAAGTGAGCTTTCAAGAACAATCACAGCCGATGAGGAAGAGGAAAAAGTCGAAAGAAAACCTTCCACTTGGCATATTCTTGAAGGAGACAAGATTACTGAAATCGATGATTTCAAATTCGAAAACCATGCCTTCAAGCAACTTGTTGACTATGAATTAGGCCAAGGAGCATCTGATGAAGGCGAACCACCTCACGTTAAACTGATGAGGGAAAAGGAAATCTGTGACTATGAACCCGCTTCTGATGTAGGAAACCTCAGATGGTATCCTAAAGGTAAATTAATAAGAGATTTGCTTTCAGATTACGTTTATGACCTCACTGTTGATCGTGGAGCAATGCCTGTTGAAACCCCAATCTTTTATGATTTGGACAATCCTGCAATCTATGAGCATGCTTACAAGTTCGGTGAAAGGCAGTACAGAACCGACACCAAAAAGAATCTGATGCTTAGATTTGCAGCATGTTTCGGTGCATTCAGATTAATGAGCGATTCCTATTTAACCTGGAAAAACTTCCCGGCTAAAATCTTTGAGCTGACCAGATACAGTTTCCGTTATGAGAAAAAAGGAGAAGTTGTCGGACTTAAAAGATTAAGGGCATTTACAATGCCAGACTGCCACTCCTTCTGTACTGATGTTCGCTCATCACTTGAGGAATTCTCCCAGCAGACTGACATGTGTATGCAAACCGGTGAAGACTTGAATTTAGATTTCGAAGTGATTTTCAGAGCAACCCAGGACTTCTTTGAAGAAAACGAGCAGTGGATGTATGAAATCGCTCGTAAATTCGAAAAACCAATTTTATTAGAAATCTTACCTGAAAGACACCACTACTGGGTAAGTAAAATCGACCTTGCAAATATTGACGCATTAGGCCGTCCGATTGAAAACCCTACTGTACAGATTGACGTTGAAAGCGGTAAAAGATTCGATATTACTTATTTAGGAGAGGACGGCAAACAGCACAATCCTACAATCCTTCACACTTCCCCAACTGGAAGTATCGAAAGGGTATTATGTGCAATGCTTGAAAAGACTGCCATTGAAATCAACGAGAAAGCTCCAATGCTTCCAACCTGGTTAAGTCCGATTCAGGCAAGAATTTTAACAATATCAGAAACCCACAAGGAATTTGCAGAGGAATTATACGAAAAAATCAATGCCTCAAACATCCGTGTGGACATCGATGACAGGGATGAAAGTGTAGGTAAAAAAATCCGTAATGCATCAAAAGAATGGATACCATACATTTTTGTTGTTGGAGATAAGGAAGCTGAAACCGGTAAGTTCCAAGTGACTGTCAGGGAAACAGGTGAAAAAGTTGACATGACAGTGGATGAACTCATCAGTGAAATTAACGCTAAATGTGAAGGAAAACCTTTCAGAAGATTACCTTTACCAAAGGATATCTCAAGAAGGATTAACTTCCAATAATTTAATTACAAATAAAATTTATAGTATAATATGGAGGAAATTTAATGGACCCAATGTATAGAATAGGAGAAGCTCTTATTGGAGACGGCCCTGAATTAGCACACGTTGACTTATTAATCGGTGATAAGTTCGGACCAGTCGGTCAAGCTTTCGCTAATGGTTTATCAAACC
>JAFUBV010000004.1 GCA_017460025.1 Methanobrevibacter sp.
TCTTTTGTTGTGTCGTTTTGACCCCACCAGTTGTTTATTAGTGTAGCATTAGCCGGGTCTTTAATATTAACAGCCCCAAGACCGTCCAATATGATGGAATTGGTTAAAGTTAAATAACCATCGTATTGTTTGATTGATCTACCGTTGTTGTCCTTAGTTACCTTATTTCCATAGAAGGTGGAACGGTCCACAATTGTTTGACCATATGCAGCAATTCCTCCACCAACAGCATAATTACCAGTGTTATAAACTACATTGTTTATGAATACTGAATTTGAAACGTTTAATAAATGGTTTCCTTTTTCGGCATTTACTGCACCACTGTAAACAGCGGAATTACCATCAAATAATGAATTCTTGATTGTAGTGGTTGTTACTTTCAAGTTAACAGCTGCACCATATGTTGAGCCAGTTGAACCTGCAGTGTTATTGATGAATTGACAATTGTCAATAGTCAATGTGGTTTGATTAGCCCATATGGCTGCACCACGTTTATCACTAGCAGATGAAACATTACCATTTTTGAAAATTATATTAGACAATAATACATTGTTTCCTTGAATTTTTAATATTCTTCCACTATTTCTAGCATCAATAACAACATCATCAGTCATACCAATGATTGAAACATTCTTAAGAATATTCAAACCATCTACATCAACACCATCCAAATAATGGACACCATCAGCAAGATAAACAACACCATTATCCTCAACAACACTTAAAGCATGCCCAATAGTTTTAAAAGGAGCTGAAGCGGTGCCCCCATTTGTATCTAATCCATTATCATAATCAACATATGCTTCAGTTAAACTAGTAGGTTGAGGATTATTTGAATTGACAGTGACCAAAAACCATGATGTTGATACTTCAGGACCGCCAAAATCAGAAACCCAGTCACCCCAATACATTGGACCATCTTCAGGAGTAAATGTCACATTATAAGGAGTTTCACTTGCTACAAATAAAGAATTCGGAAATGTATATACTATTTCATGACCACTTAGCTCTACAACATTACCAGAGCCCCCATTAACCTGGATATATACCAGGAAATCAGGTCCGGGTAGGAATTCTCCACTACCATCTACTACATGAGCTTTAACAGTTATAGTTTCACCTTCGGTTATAGTGAAATCCTCCTTGTCAAATTTAAAATATGCACTAGGGTTAGGTTCAGTATAACCTAATTTTTCATCATCACTCCCGACAGATACACCATCAGCAGCCCGACTGTTTTCGTCTGCATCATCGACAACAGACAAATCATCATATCCATCGTCTTGATTATCAATAGAAATAATTTCATTATCATTATAAACAGCCAAATCATCTGTTGAATTATTAATATCATGTGCAAAAGCTGAAGATATTGATAAAACTAAGACAAAAAACAATGTTAATAATAATAAAGAAGTTTTAACATTCTTTTGCAAAATAATTTCCCCCATTTTTTTAATACAAATTTTTAAAAATTTATTAAAGGCAATAATAAAATTATAACCTTAATTATTACTATATGAAATAATATATTTAAAACTAACCAATTTATTACTAAAATTAAAAAATAATAAAAAAAGTAATACATAAAAAGGATATTTAATTCAATATAAAGAAAAAAAGTAAGAAAAGGTATACATAATTTTAAATTAACCTTCAACCATGATCAATTTTCCCGTTGAAGGATCCTTATAGACCTTACCCATTTCCATGTATCCCTGACCGGAGCTGTCGGAAGTGTCCGGAGTCTCATTTAAAACCTGTCCTTCAGCCACTTCAGTCACATCAGGTGATGATTCCTCAATGGCCTTTTGTTGGTCTTGCGAATCCTGAAATACAACACTCTGCATATTCCAACTTATTACAACAAATATCAGCAATCCAACTGCAATAACAAGCATTGCATCAACAAGATTTGAGGTTCCTGCCATCGGATCCTCTTCACCTTCTGAAAATCTCTTTTTAGACTTGTCTCGAACCATGTGAAAACCTCATTGATTTAATTTATCCAGAAGCGCATCGGCAAGCGCATCCAAGTTGGACAGGTATTCCTCATACCATCTGCGTCTTACTTTTGATACGAAGTAGGCCACAGCACCTGCA
>JAFUBV010000051.1 GCA_017460025.1 Methanobrevibacter sp.
CAGTGACGGCTACGAATTGAAAGTAGCTCAAAAAACTACAATAACTCCATTAAAAATAGATTTAACTGGGGATTTATCATTATTAAAAGATTTCTTAGAGATTTAAATCTTTAAGAATCTTATCACGTTGTTCGTAAAGTTCATTAAATATTTTCTCATCAGTGCAGCCGTCTTTTTTAAGTTGTGCTATTGTTCTGGTAATAGCTTCTAAATTGCTTTCTAATTGATTAATTGACATAGTAATATATTGAAACATTAAAGTATATAAATTTAAAAAATAAATTATAATTATACATAAAGGATGTAAGAACATGACAGAAAAAGATCAAGTTAACAGACTATTCAATCAGTTTAAAAACAAAAATGTAACAGTAGAATTAAGGGATAATAATCAAGCTCAAGGTAAAATAATAGCTATTGATAATTATTTAAATATTGTAATTGAAAATGAAAATGGTATTCAAACTTTAAAAGGTGGAAATATCGTTTTTGTTAGTTTAAAAGAATAACTACACCAAAAACCATCTTCCTAAAAAATTATTTCAAAACAGCATCAATGCCTAAAATGTTGTCTTCACCATTATAGATATCATGTGCAATTTGTGCAGCACCAATTGCTCCTGATTCTTTTGAAATTACTTTCAATTCATATTTTCCTTTGAAATACTTATTGATTTCATCTTCAAAGTTGAATGGTTCGGTTGCACTTCCCACAGAACCTGTTAGGACAATTCCTTCAATTTCATTTTCACAGACCACATCAAGTCCTGCTATTTCCATTGCAACGGTCATTATTAATGTGTCGATAGCCAATTTTGCTTTTTCATCCCCTGATTTATAATTTTCAAGAAGCTGATCTTTCATATTGGCTACTTTTCCGTCTATGCCTGCGATTTTTATTGCGCCTGCATGTGAAAAGCATTCGTTTGCAGTTCTTCTTCCCTCATCAATGTCACGAATCATTTCCAAGTCAATTGGTCCGTGGACTATTCCCATTGCACCAAGACATGCATCCATAGCGCCTTTGATTTTAGAATCTTCAATTAATATGTTAACACTGTTGGATGATATATCTGCTACGATGAAATTTTGCCATCCGGTTTCCTTGATTGCATTATATGAAATACTCACCTTCTCAGGACTAGCCTGATGTGAATAAGCTGCATTAAATAACTCGTCTAATGAAGTAGAATTATTGTGAAGACCTGGTATCATGACGATTGGTAAACCTGAATTTTCAAGTTCTGAAAAAACTGATGTTCCGCCACCGGTAACCTTACCTGCACCTGCAATAGACAATATTCCTCTATCTTCAACATTCTCTATTGGTAAAATCTTATTTATTCCATCACCCATTGCATAAGTGATAGCCATTAATTTAACAGAATCCAAATCACATCTTTTTGATATTTCTTCAATAGCTGAAACTTTACCTGATTTAGAATCCTCCCTATCGATTTTAAAAACTTCGATTACTTCCCCATCATCAGCCATTATGCAAAATGAAATTCCCGTGGTTCCATGATCCATTCCAATAAAAGCCATATAAAAACTCCCCCATAAATATAGTTTTTAAAATCAATAGTTAAAAAAAGTTATGTTTTAAAAAAAACAGCAAATAAAAAAAAGTTAAAGATGAATTTAATCATCTTTTTGTAATCCACAAGCTTTTCTTAATCTTTCACCAACAACTTCAATGTCCATTTGCTCTTGAGCAGCTCTCATTTCTTTTAAGTTAGCTCCGTCAGTAGCGTTTTCATCAGCCCATTGTTTTTTGAAAGTTCCATCTTGGATTTGAGTTAATACTTCTTTCATACCGTCTTTAGCTTCTTGGGTAATGATTTTAGGACCTCTAGTTAAACCACCATATTCAGCAGTGTTACTTACGTCATGCCACATTCCTTGGAAACCTTTTTCGTAGATCAAGTCAACGATAAGTTTTACTTCGTGACAGGTTTCAAAGTAAGCGATTTCAGGTTGGTAACCTGCTTCAACTAAAGTAGTGAATCCTGCATTGATTAATTCAGTAATACCACCACATAAAACTGTCTGTTCACCAAATAAGTCAGTTTCAGTTTCTTCTTTGAATGTAGTTTCTAAAACACCTGCTTTGGTTAATCCACAAGCTTTTGCCATACCTAATGCTAACTGTAAAGCGTCGCCAGTTGCATCTCTTTCAACTGCTACTAAACCTGGGATACCGAATCCTTCTTCATAAGTTCTTCTTACCATGGATCCAGGTCCTTTTGGTGCAAACATTACAATGTTAACGTCTTCAGCAGGGTCAATTAAGCCGAAGTGAATGTTATATCCGTGAGAGAATGAAATGGTATTTCCACTTTCAACATAAGGAGCGATTTGTTCATTATATACTTTCTCTTGGATTTCGTCAGGAAGTAAAATATGAATAATGTCAGCTTCTTTAGCAGCATCCTCAATAGTTTTTACAGTCATACCGTCTTCTTGAACAAGATTCCAAGAACTTCCATTTTCACGAACACCTACAATAACATCAGCACCACTATCAGCCATGTTTCTGGATTGTGCTCTTCCTTGAGAACCATAACCTATAACAGCGATGGTTTTTCCTTCAAGTGCATCTGTATTTACATCTGCATCATAATACATTTTCATTTTTTCGTCTCCTATTAAATAATAATTAGATAAAAATTATCAAATACTATATATCTTTTTCAATGTTTAAATAAGTAACTATTTTTTCTAAAAATACAGTAACCTTTTTTAAAAATAACCTAAATATAATATAATGTAATACGATTTAGTATTTTAAATTGGTATTACTATAGATCTATGGTGGATATAATTAAGAAATTGATTATATATCAGAATTAGGAGATTTTATGAAAAAACATGGTGTTATCATGGTTTTTTTATTAATTTTAGCACTGTGTTTAATGGGAACTGTTTCAGCAAATGAAAATGTGACCGTTGATTGTGAAGATACGCAATTATCGTTCAGTCAGGAAGATATTCAAATAGAAGAATCAGATATTTCAGAAGATAAAAGCGATTATTTCAATTTTGATGAAAAAACTTACTCTAACAATGAATACTATATCGGAAATAATCACGAAAAAATCTATGCTTTGCCTGAAATAGACATTGAATTGGGAAAAATCGATTGTCCGAATTTAAATATTTCAGAAAGCATTAATGAATTGCCTGATATAAACTTTGAAATGAACTTTGAAATAAGTAATAATGATTATCCGGATTTGTATGATAATTACATTTCAGAAGAATCGACGGATTTACCTGAAATGGAAATTGAACTGACTAAAATTAATGATGAGACCACAGAAAATGTTTTAAATAAAAATATAAATGCTTCTAATGGATATGTAACTTTTAAAAACGGTAATCTTTTAATGTTACCTTTTATTGAAACAGATTTAAAAATTGAAAATGAAGAATCTTTAATGATTACATTTGAAAATGGAACTGA
>JAFUBV010000052.1 GCA_017460025.1 Methanobrevibacter sp.
ACTCCTAAACAAAGGGGAAAAAGAGAAGAGTTAAATTATAAAATTTAACTCATTTAAATTTATTTGTTTATTGAAGAAATACGGGTCCAGTCGTATATGTTACTGAAGATGTCTCCACCGTGTGGCTGTAAAAGAGCAGTGTCTTCAGAAATGTCTAAACTGTCATCTACAAAGTATCCGTATTTAATTTCTCCAACCCATAACCATGCTGCATCACCTAATGGTGATATACCTTCGCTTCCATCCCAGGAAACTGCAGACCATTCACTGTAAGAAGAGTCACGATCCATTGACATTGCACTGTCAATGTGTGCATCAACAGCAGTGTTATTTACTAATGCAGGGTTGCTGTATCCTTGACCTGAGAGGTTTCCGTAATATTCACTCATCATTGTTGATGGGTCAGTGGAACCGAATCCCCATACGATAGGGTCGGTATTTTTAATTGCATCCATTTCATCCCAGTTGGATCCGGTTGCATTTACTTCAATACCGAATTCTTTTGCTTGTTCTGCAACAGTTACAGCAATTGCTTGTCTTTCAGGTGCATCTGATGTGTAGTATATGTTGATTGATGCTTTTAATCCATCTTTTTCAACGATTCCGTCACCATCGGTATCTTCCCATCCGCCTTCAGCTAAAATATCTTTGGCTTTTTGGATGTCACCGTCTTGAATTTGGTTTACTTCATCATTATCCCATGGTAATTGGTGAGCAATACCGTCAAAGTTAGGGTAACCGAATCCGTTTAAAGCTCCTTCAGAAATTGCAGTTCTGTTAATTCCGTAATTTAAAGCTTCTCTTATTGCTTTGTCTGCAGTTACATTGTTGCCTATTGGATTGCCGTCTTCTGTTGTTTCGCCGGTGTTGTTTACAACAGGTAATGAAATTCCTCTTACGTCGATGGTGTCGAGTAATTTCATGGTGTATCCGTCAATGGTTTCATTTGCATATGCTAATGGTACAGCAGCTACATCCACTTCATGGTTTTTAGCTGAATTAAATGCTGCATCATTCATTTCAAAGAGTACTGTTAATTTGTCAAATTCTGGTTGGTCTCCGTAGTAATCAGGATTTTTCTCTAAGATTAATTGTTGGCCTTTATCCCATTGTACAAATTTGTATGGTCCTGAACCAACAGGATTTGCTCCATAGGTTTCATTGTTGTATGAATCTGAAGGTACAATACCTAAATAAGCAAATTTATCAACAAATGTTGAGTCTGGTCTGTTTAAATCAAATACGACAGTTGTACTGTTTACTGCTGTAGCATTTTCTAAACTGGAGAAGTCTAAATCACTAGCTCCGTTAGTAATAGCTTCGTTGTAGGTAAATGCTACATCTTCAGCATCTAATGTTGTATTGTCAGTAAATTTAACGTCGTCTCTGAGGGTAACAGTATATTGTGTGAAGTCGTCATTAGCGCTCCATCCGGTTGCCAAATCATTTCTATATTCCATTTCAGGTGTCATCTTTAATAAAGTGGATTGTATTAAAGGTTCACCTAAGTAGTTCCATCCTAAAAGTGGGTCAAAACCAGCTTCAGGTTCTCCTCCGTGACTGTATGCTGCAACAACAAGTTCATTGTCAGCTCTTTCAGGAGAGGATCCTCCCATTAGAATAGCTCCACCTATTATTGCTATAATAATAACAGCGATTATTCCAATTATGTATTTTGTATCCATTTTATGTCTCCATTAATAAAAAGTTAATTGTCATAATTTTATATAATAAATTAATACTAAAATTAATAACAATTATATAATTTTTATTATTTCAGTTATATTTAAACATTTCTAAAATAAGTATTATTTAATTTATATGCATGTTCAAAAAAAGTATTAATTATTACAAAATATTCATTTATTTATAAAAGGGGTATTA
>JAFUBV010000053.1 GCA_017460025.1 Methanobrevibacter sp.
CCTAATCTGTTTTCTACTTCTTGAACGATTGCCCATTTTTCCATGAATGGGAATTTTTTCCAAAACTCTAATCTTACGTTATAATCTTGATTTGAATTTGGTAATCTTAGCTGACTTGCTAAGAATCCATCTACCATTTTTGCTTTTTCTTCACCTGCTACTGCATTAATTTTCTGTGTCATATTTTGAACTACTGCTCTTTCTTCAGGAGTGAAATCTTTTTTACTGCCATCTTGGGCTTTTAGGAATAAATCTGTTTCTTCCTTACTGTAGTCTTTGAATAGATCTATATTCATTTGCATGTAGTCAACAATTCTAGAATCATCAACCGGCAATATTTGGAAATCTAATTCATAGGTTTGACCTTGGTATGGTAAGTGTACCCTTAATAATTGATTTTGTTTATCTTCAAGAATGTTGATTAAATCTTGTTCGGTTTTAATGATTTGTACTGTTTTCTTTGCAGCTTCAATTGTTTCTGTTGGTTTGTGCTCATATATAGCAGCTCTGTATTTTTGAAGTGTTGCTTTTAATAGTGTGAACTCTTCATTGGTTAAGTCTTGTTGAGCCATACATTTGTTAACCACAATTAACTCCTCACTTGATAGTACATCAAAGGGTAAGTCTTGACATTCTAATGGGAATTGTGTTTTTAATAAGTGTTGTTCCATTCTTGCAACTTTTTCAGAATCCATTCTTTTTAGCCTCCTCTTAAAAAAATTATGATAAATATAATAATCGTGAAAAAAAAATTAAAAAAAAATAAAGAAACAATAATAGTTTATTTATCGTTTCTTATATCCTCTAACTCCCCATTTAACACTAAATGGTTTGTTAACATCTTCTTTACTTAACTCTTTAATGTATGCATTGTAGAATACATCATCTTCATAAAGGTCTCCAGTATCTTCATCAAAATCAAAGGATACAAGTGTTTCTTCAACTTTGTTATCGAACATTTTTTGAAGTACTGGTCTTAATGCAGGGTCTACATCTGAAGCTTCAGGTTCTACAGATACTGCACCATGTCTAGTTCCATATGGGTCTGAACTGTTTAATGCGGTTAAATCTTCACTGTCTCTTTTGTATCCGGATTTAAAACCATCACAAACAATTTCAACATCCCCATACATAATTTGAGCATTACTAAGTCTTACTTCATCAGGCATTATTTTTCACCCCTTTTTATTGGACTGCTTTCATAGCAGGATTTTTAATTAACACTTGAACAAGAATTGCATGAGTAGCATTAATTCCTTGTATTTGACCTACAAGTTCCATATCGTATGGATTTACTTCAGATTCTCTTAAAGTTAATCTAGTTCCATTACCTGTAGTACTGTCAAATGCAATCATTCTTTCAGCTCTAACTTCTTCATCGATAACAACATCAACTTTGGTTTGAGCTTTAACCATGTAGGTTGCGGATTCATTAGCTTTGATTTGACTGTACACTGCTTTGAATACTTGTCTGAGTAAGTTATCTGCATTAAATCTGTGGTGGAATAATGCATCAGATGGTTTTCTTTCAGTGTTATATGCAGTTGAAACTGCAAGGTTAATTCTGCATAAGGTTAGATCATCAACAACTTCTTCTCTTCCGAAGATAATTCCTGCAGTTTGTAATGCTAATTCTTCAGCTTCAGTTCTAGGTTTGAAGTCACCAGGTTCAACAGTTCTGTATTCAAGGAATCCTGGTTCAATGTAGTATGGTGTGCAACATAATACTGCAGCATGTTTTCCTACAAGGTGAGGTTCAAGGATACCAATTCTTGATTTAAGGATTCCTGTACTTGCAGGGTTTAATGCTATTAATTCTGCATCAGTAGCATTGAACTTTGTAGTAAATGCGGTTCTTAAGTTTAGGTTTGCAGATTCAGTACTGATACTTGCATAAACTGCTTTCATGAAATCAGTTAAAGTATAACCTTCTTCAGAAATGTTTTCTGCCCCAATATAAAATTCAATGATTGCTTTTTTCATTGTTTTTGCAGTGAGTAAAGCATTTAACCATGCAGTTTTAGTTGTTCCTGCACCAACATCAATAACATAAATGTAAGGAACTCCTATATCTTCACTGGATTTTGGTTCAGCTTCTTCAAAGAAATCTTCTAATACTGCTAATAATGGATTTGTAGTAGTATCTGTTCCGATTCCTCCATTTGCGATAGTTCTGTTAACTTCGCTCCATTTTTTGAATTTTTGAATTTGAGTACCATCAACTTTATAATCAGTAGTTCCAGTGTTTCCAGTTACTCCTATGAAAACTGGTATTTTACCACCAGAGCCTTCTAATTCATATTCAACGGATTCATCGAAATAAACTCCTGGGCGTTTAATGGTCATTTATTAATCCTCCATAATTTTGTTAAATTCAGCTTTAGTTAATGTTGGTTCAATATCATATTTTCCTAAAGCTGCTTTTTCTTCTTCATATTGTTCGTATAAACCTGCACGTGAAAGATTCATCACGATTAATGGGTAGCGCAAATCAGAAGATTCAACTAATTCCACTAATGTGAATTTTTCATCTTTTGAGGTTTCTTTACTAGCTTTTTTCTTAGTCATAATAATTCCTCATCAACATATAATTTGTCGCTAACTGCACCACCAATTCTGTAATACTCATAATATGAGAAGGATACTTGGATAATACTTCTTAATACTGGTGGTTTAGTAGTTATATCATCAAGAATGTAAGGTGGAGCAACATCAAAGGTTGCTCGGATAATATCAAATGTTTTGAAAACATTTTGATAGTGATATTCATTAGGTTTTGGGCATTGGTTTTTTATTCCTCTCATGTAATTTTTATTCAAAGCTTCACATGATCTATCTAGGAACTGGCAATGTCCATCATTATAATTGTTGCAAAATTTGTAGTGGTCAGATTGTACTTGATAAAATAATTCTGAAATTTTAGCTGTTATCTCATCTCTTTCATCTTCATTATCACACCATATGTTTAATTCTAAACTAATGCTTCGTTGTTCACGAATTACTTGTTGAGAAATAGTTTTATTTGGGTTTGATTCATCGTATTGTGGATGATTTGGTGAAAGAGTATAATCTTTGTTGGTTACATGTTTTTTTAAAACTGTAGTTCCACCACTATTATCAATTGTGATACATGGTGTTTTATCTATAGGATATTCTCTTTTAACAATCCTTACATCCAAACCATTGTCAAGAATGATTTTGCCTTGAAGTATTGCTATCATAACTTGGATAGGTTTAATCATTCTATCACTCCTTTTTGTTTTAATGCTTTTTTCATAGCATTGCTCATGTAATGTTCACTGGATAATTCATTGGCAACTTTTTGAGGGTAATTCCTTGCAGGCATTTTACTTGTTCCATGAACAACATAAACCCAATAGTTCATATTGTTTTTAACTAAGCCTTCTTCAGCAGAAATTTCACTTGAATGTCCTCTTCTCAAATTACCTGAAGCTTTATAATCAGTGTTTGGCAGTTGGTTTCCTGGTCCAGGTGATTGTTTTTTACACCTTGATTCAGCTTCTAATGTGGTATCTTTAATTACTTGAGATTCCGCTTCTTTAACTGCACTATGAGCAAGCTTCTTATAAAAACTTGGATTGATTTGGATTTCTATATTAGCTGCCATCAAATACCACTCTCGTTTACTTGAGTTGGTTTGCGTTCTTTTTGTACTACAATTTTTTTATGCTGAACTATGGGCAGCAAGTGATTGTTGTGTATTGGTGTTCCCTGGATGGTGTAAGTGTCAGGTTTGCCCTGTATTCTTAACAGCATTTTAGGGTTTATTTCAATATCTTTGTCAATGTAAATTTTATATGTGTCTTCCAGTAATTCTCCGAACTCCCTTAGGTTATCGTTTGGGCTCATTACTTGGAAATCACATGGAACAGTTTCTTTCAACACGTATTCTTTTTTAGGTTCTAAGTAAGAATTCAACTCTCCGGTTTCTATGTACTCAAATATTTCAAGTGTTTCATTTGGAAAGAATACCATAATTATAACATCCTGATTCTTATTGAGTAGTAAGATTTCAGATTATTAATTCTGGACAAGATTAAATTACCAAGACTGGAATCTTTATCATAATTAACTGATACATCTCCTTCTTTCATTGAAGTGATTGCACCATTACCGGAAAACTTATCTTTTAGTGTATATGCAATCATGTCAATGAGTAAAGGATTAACCTTGTTAGTTATGAACTCATCAGATAATTGTGAAACATAATCACATACTAACATTCCACTCACAGGTAACTCAAAATAGAGTATACCTAATTCTTGATCAAGAACATAATCATCATCAGTAAATTCTTTATCACCAATTTTCAAAGAAGTAATTGAATCAACTGGATAATAATCCAATTCCACCATACTACCATTATATCTTCGGATAATTGTTTTATGATTAGTAGCATTGATTGGTAGGTTAGTGTATCCTATTAATTCATTAGTTTTGTTTGTTAGAAGCAACTCCAAATCTTCATCAGAATAATCCTCATATTCGATATTTTCTAATGTACGATTTTGTTTAAGAGTTTCCACATCAATTAAAGTCATTTAAGTTGCCTCCATTTATATTGAAAAAAAATAATTTAAAAAAATTTTTTATTGTCCTTCACCATCTGTGCCAGCATCCCCATTATCATCTCCTGCCGGAGTTTCATTTGGGGTTTCAGTTGGAGTTTCAACACCATCAGATTCAAGATAAGCTGCTAACTCAGATGTTGCAGGACTAGATTTTAATAATCTTTTTAATTTAGCAGGTAATGCCATAACTAATTCACATCCTATAAAAAAAAAATATTATTGAGGAAGTAATTTTAATTAAAATTATTCCTCTGGTCCAATACCAGTGATTAAACCATCTTGGAACTCACCAACATTTAAGCAAGTTAAGAAAGTAGCAATAACATTTTTGTAAGCTAACTTGTTAACAGGTAAATCTTGGATTAATGTAGGTGGCATTAATCTTCTAACTTCAATAGTTGAAGAATCAATGATAGCTAATTTATCATCATTAGCAGATACATTGAAGTTACCATCAACAAGGATAGGAATGTCAGTTCCGAACATGGATTCGTAACTAGTGACTTTGTGACCTAATCCAATGTCGATTTTATCATTGTATCTTCTGTATGGTGCAACAATTGCTTTTAATTGTTTAGCAACACCATAACTGCAGACAATTACATCAGGGTTACCCCCATCATTGATGATTTCTTCTAACATATCATCAATAACAGATTCAGTGATAGGGTCACCATTTAAATCTTCAGTGTGAGTAGTGATAGATTTAGTGATGCCTTTGAAATCTTTTTTAGCAGTAGTTCCTGCACCTTCAAGTAAAGTGGAATCAGTGGTATTGTTGACTTCGATAAATCTTTTATCGATTTGTCTTTGTAATAAATCTAATTTCCAATTACCCATTTGAGCCATCATAGATACTTCAATAGGTGCTACAATGGTTTTCATTTTGTCTTTAATTTCACTGATAGTTTCAGCGTTTGCTGCAGGAATGTCATCTAATTCATCGATGAATGCAACATCAGTGTTACCTGGGGTTTCTTTAAAGTAACCTGCTAATGCAGCTTTACCATCGAACACTTGACCTTTGGATTCAAGGAATCTGAGGAAAGGTGCTTTTTCGAAGGTTTTGGTTTTGAGTTCATCACTGTACTCAATTTGCATTGAGTCAGGGTAATCTGAAACTTGTTGGAAAGTTTTCTTTAATTCTTCTAATTCGGCAGATTGAGTTGCCATTTTGGATATAATATCATCCATTGTTATTTCATTGGACATTAATAATCAACTCCATTAATATTATAAGTTTTTGAATGCAGCAGCCATAATTGGGTCAGCTGCTTTTTGTTTTTTAATAATCATTTCAGCAGCTTCTTTGGAAGAGTAAGTATTTTTATTAACAGACTCTTCAGTTCTGGTTTCTTCTTTTTGTTCTCCTAATTCTTTTTTGTATTGTTAGAATTTGGAAGATTTACTTGTTCTTTGTTTGTCTAAGTCACCGAACATTTTAGCTGCGATTTTTTCTTCAAAGTTATCGCCAAAGTAATTAGCAATGCCTTTTTCGATTGCTGTTGCAATCATAGTTGGGTCGAAGCTTTTTTCTTTTTCATCTTCTTCCTCTTCTTCTTCTGAAGTAGTTTCTTCTTGAGGTTTTTCCTCTTCATCTTCTTCTTCAGTTGCTTTAGTCTCTTCACCGTTTTCTTCTTCAGCAGGTTCTTGAGTTAACTCTTCGACTTTAGCTTCAACTATTGACTCTATCTGAGATTCAACTTTATCAGTTATTTCTTGTGCAATAGTTTCTTCTTTTTCTGCCATGTACTCATTAATTAATGCAATGACATCATCTTGAGTTAAACCTGAAGATTCTTCTTCTTTAGTTTTCATATTATTTCCTCCATCTAAAGTTTTAACAATTGCATGACATGCACCAGTTATACAATTAGACTCCACTAATCCTTTACTGGTTGTAACTGTTCCGAAAGTATCCCAGTTAGCAGGCATTGGTGTTAAACTGATTTCATGTAATTCAATTTCGTTTATGATTCGGTTTTTCTCATCATAATTGGTGACATAACCACCAATACTAAGACCAAGATTGACACCAGTGTCAAGTAGATCTTTAACTGTTGGAGTGTATTTTTTAGTGATTAAGAATTTAATCTTGAGTTGCTTATCCTCCACATTTGCATCTTTAATAGCTCCAATAACATCTTCCATATCGTACCAGTGGTTGGCGTGTATGTTTAATGCTATTGCTTGTTCTGCCATTGATTCAATTGCAGTACTGGCTACTATTTCATCGTGTAAGTCACGTGAAGTTGTTGAAGCAATTCCCTCAAGTAAGATTCTTTCATCAGAAGTTTCACCATCAGCATCTTTGGTGGTGAATTCTTTTACACTCTTACTGGTTAATGGAGAATAAACCTTAAATTCTTTTTTCATCAATTTTATCTAAACTCCATTGTCTTAATTCAATTCCCCATAGTTTTTCCCCACTTTTTTTGAGGGAATTATAGTTGAAATATGGGTCTAAAATGGATAAAAAGTAAAAAGATGATACAATAATTTTATCCTTTAAAAAAAGATTGGGTTAGGTAGAAAAGCAAATGAAAGTTAGTAACAAAAAAGACCTAAAACAAAAAAAAGGATAAAATTATATTTTATTTTTACTTGTTGGATTTTTACCCATTCATATTATAAATTTCAACTATAAACACACTCAAAAATATAAAACACAAGAGGCTGCGTGTTTTTTCCCTTAAAAACAAAAGGAGGTCTACAGACTATGGAAAAAATATAGGATGAGTTTAACGACATCCCAGGTCAAAAAGTTTTCTCATTAAAGTAGCGAAATGAGCATTAATCTGTTAAGTCAACACTAGGAGGATTTTCAACACGCTCCAAATCCTCAATAGAATCAACTATGGGTGCATAAGCACAGCGGCAATTAGGGTGCATTGGCAACAATGATTGAGCTTCATTAATACTCCAAGGATTGTTTTCCTCAGCATCAATACAATCATCACATACAAGACTATCTTTTGCAGTTATGATTTCCACCTGAGTAACACCATAATTCACATAAGCTTGTAACGTTCCTGTGTTAACTGCTCTTGCATGTTCTGTCCTTGCAATCATCTCAGCCCTAGTACGAACGCTAATGTTATTGTTGATTGGAGTTAAAGGCAACTCCATAAGGTTTTGCATGGTGGTTTGATAACCATCACCACTTGCCACCGCATTGAAAATCACTTCACGAATACCTTCTCTTAATTCAGTATTCATATTAGTGACTAAATCAAAATTATAAGTAGTTAAATTGTATAATGCAATCCTGTCAGCTTGAGTATAAGCCAACACTCCACCAATATCCCTATATCCTAATTCACTTCCAATTTTATAGAACTGTCTTATGAAATCTTCACTATCTCTTGCATTGTATTCAATTAAATCATCAAGCTTTTGTTTGATTCCACTATTGCGGAAGAATGCATCTATCTGCATTTGATTCATACTTGATAACTCTGCAAATTCTTCACTCCCAAGATATTCTGCAACTAATTCAATTTGCCTATCCAAACCATTGGTGAGTGATTGCAGGTATTCAATTTCTTCAGGAGATAATTGTTTGCAGAAAGGAATTTTAATAAAATCCATATGAGTTAATCTCCTTTATAATTAATGATATTGGAATGATATAAATCAGATTTATATTTTTGAACTGTATCAATAGCTTTGTCAATATTCAAAGGTTCAATTTTAGTAGGATTTAATATATTAGGTGTGACTGCATAGTTTTGGTAGTTCATTGGAACATTTCCCCATGCAACAGGTTCTTCATTGTATTTTCTTCTGACTTCATTAATGGACAAGCTTCCATTTTTCAATCTGATGTCTTCAATTTGAGCCCTGTTTAATTTGTCTTCAATGTCCAAATCATTGAATTGGAATAGTTCATCAAAACCATTATGACCTAAAGCTTTGTTGAATGCCCCTGTAATGAAAGCTGCCCTTCCTTGAAGCGTATCTTTGAAGTTTTTCTTTTGGGATTCCCCTGACCCTGTTCCTAGGTTTGCTGTTTCGATTACTCCTACCATTGATGGTTGTGCTCCGAAGCAAGTAATGGTCATGTCTCTTGAAACTGTTAGTAGTTTCTCCCAGTCCATATCTCTTATGTTTATGGATGGTGAGGTGAATACTCCTCCTTTGAGTGCTAGTGTTCCGCCTTTTTTACCATTTTCTTTTAATGCTGCTAGTCTTGCAAGTTCATTATTAAATGACTGGTCATCCATGTCTTTGTCGAAACTGATTACTGCTTTTGGATCTATTCCATCATTTTCAAGTAGGTTCTTGTTGTATCTCATTCCTAGGAACATGATACTAATAGCTAATCCTAATTTATCAATCTTACATAATCCCCATTTACTTGACTTCAATCTGATGTTTGGTTCATGTATATGGACCAGTTCTTCAGGTTCGTAACGTATATCTATTTGCCTGAATCCCCATTGCTCAGTATCATCATACCACTTCAATAACTCCGATGGAATATAAGTTAATCCTGTAGGAACTTTATGTTGGAATAATTCCTCATGATTTAATTCTATGAAAGCATCACCTGTTCCTTCAAAGCTTCTTAAGTATTGACTGTGGAACATGGGATATGTAATTTCACTTTTGAATCCACCAGGATTATTAAATAAGTTATACAAGTAATTAGTTCTTGCAGTGTTAATTTCATCTTCACTTAATTTATTAATCTGAAAACCAGTAGCAAGAAGACTATCAATTTCCACTTGAATACATCGGTGAACATAAACATTATTCAAAGCTTGGTAATATACTTCAAAGTCTCCGAGTGGTTTATCTGACCTGCGTTGAGCCCATCCATAATTCCCAAGGAAAGTATTATATAAGCTGTGGTCTTGAGGTCTTCTAATTCCTGGTAATTTATCAATTGTTTTAGTAATAGAATTTATAATGTTATCAAAAAATTTCATAAATATACCATCCCTACTTGAGGTGTTGATTTTACCATACGTGGCCCAAATATTCCCCCACGCCACATGTCCGGGCAATGGTCATCAACTTTCAAAGGTTTATCTTCACCACGTTGTTGGGCTTTCTTATCCCATGCATAACTTTGAGCTTGAGTTATGCTGTTAACACATGATTTATGAATCTTGAATTTCCTGTTTGCTATGAGATTTTGAATAGCTGTGATATCCTCATATGTGTTTGGTGCATAAGTGTCAACTTTCATTTTTATTCTTGAGTCTTTTTGACATTCTGCTTTTAAACTGGCTGCATCATGAGGTAAGTAAATTGTATTAGAATTAGTTAAGTGATGTTTGTTTTGTAGTTTTACAATGTCATTTACTCTGTCACTGTCTGATTGGGCTGTGCCTTCTTTTTCTTTATCGTAATAAGTTTCTTCAAGTAAGTAATAGGAGTTTCCTTCAGTTTCATCTTTATGTATTCCCATTACTCCGAATGTTGTGACTGTGCTGACTCCATAGTCACAACAGATATTTATTTCATCTATTCTTGGAGCTGTAGTAAAAGTATTTTCTGATTCTACGAATTTATCATATATTGCTCCTTCGGCAATAACCCATAATCCAAGAATGTAACGTTTGTATTGTAATTGTGAACTACTGTAGATTAATTTTAATTGTTCTACATATTCATCTGATAAGTTTAAATTGTCTTCTAATGTGAAGTGCCATACTTTAACAATTCCTTTTTCTTTTAATTCTTTATTGTTAATGTATTCTTTGAAGATGTAATGATAAGGGCTATCAGGGTTCATTGTCCAGAATATTTTTGCTCCTGGAAGACTGCATCTGTTGATAGCCATTTTCACTGCTGATTCTGGGGCAGTTGCAACTTCATCTGCATACCATCCGCCAACAGTCATACCTCTTATTTTATCTTTAGCCCCTTCATCATTGAATCCAACAATATATATTCTTTTATCACCTATGTCTAGATATCCATCATATTTATTGTAATCATAATGTAGTTTTCCATGAATCATTTTGATTAAATCATCAATGACATTACGTTCTAATGTATCCCTGGTTTTCCCAGTCATCAGGAATCTGTCATGAGGACTGGTAACTATAAACTCTAACCATCTGACATTAACATTAGTTGTTTTTGATGATCTAACACTACCATGTAAAATATTAATGAATGCATCACTATTGTCAAGAAAGTCTAATGCTTTCTCACTGAACAATCCATACTGGAAAGGTTTAACTTTGTTGGTGTATTTCCCTTGACTTTTTGATGGCATTTGATAACTCCTCAAATCCATTGGTTATGGAATCTTCAACAGAGGTATCATCTTTAGAAATATCATGTATTAATTTAACTGCTTTGAAACTTACATCCACAATATCTTTTTCAGTGATTTTACTGTCTTCATCATGTAATGCATTTTTCATTGCATAATAATCATCTTCAAAATTTTCAGCAACATTTAAAACTCATCTATATTGTTTTGCTGTTGCTTCAGCTAAACCTTGAACTTTAATATCTCCTTGATGTTGAAGTTCAACTTGTTTAACTTTATTTTTAATAACCTCTTGTTTTTTAGATTCTTTCTTTTTTTCTTCATCTGCTTTTTCTTTTGATTCTTTTTTGAGTTGGGTATCAACAATTTCAAGGGCTTCATCTGCAATATTTTTTTTCCTAAAATTGCTTATAGCCACATGCCCAATACTTTCATCAAATTGATTTTTCAATTCACGAGAAATCCACCTTGATGATTTCCCTTCATCTATCCAATCAAGAATTTGATTATAATTAGGTGATTGTGATACCTTGCTTTTTGGAGGCATGTTTATCTACATCCCATAAAGTGTTTATGTTCATTTTGTTTCGAAACACTATTGTTTTGTTTCAAAACACGAATTTGTTCATGAACAAAAAAAAATATTGATAATATTTTTTTTATTTCCATAAGTATGTTAACACGAATGTTAGAATACCAATACCTACTGTGATATAGGTTAATCGTTGGTTTGTTTTTGCTCTGTCTTCTTCACGATGTTTCTGTGCATTTTCCTCATAAGTTTTAAGCACGTCATCTTGAGTTTTGATTTTTGTTTCTAATGCGATGACTCTTTGATTGAGGTTATTGTCATCTTGAATACTGTTGAGCATTACTTTATTAACAGTGTCGGTTAAGTTGTCTATTTTTGATTCGATTCTTTTATTATCTTCTATCAATTCATTTATCCGTTGTTCTTTGAATTCTGCGTGAGCTTCTAGCTCTGCTATTTTTTTTGACTGCTCTGTTAGTTGGTCTTTTTCAATGCATATGTAATCTTGTTCAGCAGCCATCTTCTTCATCTCCAACTACAGGGTAATCGTGTTCTTTTTCATATTCTGCAGTTGGATCAACATCTGTGATGGGATTGTTTTCTCCGATTTTTTCGTATATCATTTGTTCTGCGATGTCAACACGTTTGTTTTCTGTGCTTTGTGATACGATGTATCCTGCTATGAAAACTATTATTGGTATTAGGTATGCTAATTCTGCAGGCATTATTTCTGTTAGTCCATCTTTTCCTATGTATACTATGAATGCTGCTAGGAATGATGCTGCTGTTGCTATTTTACTTTTGTATTTGTATGTTTGAACCATGGTTAACCATCTCTTTCTGATTTTAGAGTTTTATTTAAAAAAAGTTGTATGTGAATGTCGTGGTGGGGATTTGAACCCCACATATTTAGACACCATGACATGTAGTCCAATCATCGAATATGATGACTTTATTAGATATTGTAAGAGAATAATTTATTTTTTGTATGTCATGTTTTCCACGACCACTGTGAAGATATTTGATGGGATGAGAAATTTTTAGGTTTTAATGTTTTTTTACCCATTTATATTTTTTTCCACCAAAAAAAAGAGTGTTCTCAAAAAATAAATGAACGTTCTCATTAATTTTTGGCAGGTGTAAAATTTGAAAGTTTTTTTTTAGTAGATTTAAATATTAAATTCCGGAGAATAAACAATCTAAAATGATTAATATATGAAACGTGTTTTTAATAATCGAATATGAAAAATTACAACGAGATAAAAAATACATGCAAAAAACATTATTATTTGTGCAACATGAAAAACATCTTATTTTTAATAAAAAAGATACTGTAAAGGTTTATTTTTTTTTAATAATTTTAAGGTGAAACTATCAAAAAATTTTATTTTATTTATTAAAATTAACCGAAAAATGACTGACATTTTGAATTTTATGTGTAGCTAAACTAAATAGAATGTTAATTTTCGTGTTCAATAAAAGTTTTTTCCAATTACAATAAAAATTTTATGAGTTTTCATTTTATATGTTTGTTATTGTATCTATCGTTTATTTCAGCGGAAAAAAAATAATAAATAGGTAAAAAAACACTAAAACATTTATCTTTTCCTCCTCCATCATATTTTTTTTTTAGGATAGTTTTAAACCATAAGGTAGATCATGTTTCACTCCTGCAGTGTAAGGATAATTATTCCTTGTAATCACACCACATTGTGGACAGTATTCTTCACCCCATTCATCACTTGTAATATTTTCTCCACACTTTGGGCAACGGTGTAATGGTTCTTTTGTCTGTAACTGTTTGATATATACTGCTCTTTGAACAGCACGATATATTTTTGGGTTCTCCCATCGGAGTTTTTTCATTACTTTTTTGTTGCCGGTTTGTTGGAGGTAATATTTTATGGGGTTTTCTTCCTTGAGCTTTTCATTATCAACCTCATTCATAACTTCCTCTATTAATATAATAGGAAGTACTGGTAACATTCTATGAGTAGTCTCCAGTTCGGATTATTTCATCATGGTTATCACGTAAAGATTCCTGTATGCATAAAGGTGAAGTAGTCATGAAATAATCAGTA
>JAFUBV010000054.1 GCA_017460025.1 Methanobrevibacter sp.
AAAAAGAAATACTCTTGAATGGATTAAACAGGAGATTAAAACAATTTACAGCATGCTTAAAAATCATGAAAAAGGATATAAAACAGGCGTGCCTATAAGAATGCTGTACTTTTTGGGATATCCTTATTTCAGAAATAAAAGAATATGGCTATTCATGGATTTGCCTGACATGGCCGATGATAATGCAATACAGCTTTTTAAATATGCTCAGGAAAAGGATTTGGAAGTAGAAAAATACTTTGTTTTGAAAAGAGACAGCAAAAACTGGAATGAAGTGAAAAAAATAGGTAAAGTTATGCCATATAAATCTGTTAAACATCGTTTCATATCCCTTTATGCTGAAAAGATTATTACCTCACACCCGGACAACAACATCATTTATCCGTTTTGGGGTAATTATCCGTATTTTGCAGGACTTTTGAAGTCTTCAACAGTATTTCTGCAGCACGGAATTACAAAGGATAACGTTTCTTCATGGCTTAATGAATATGATAAGCATCTGGCGATGTTTTTGACATCATCAAAGGAGGAATACAAATCAATATTTGAATATCCTTATAACTATAAAAGGGAAGTCGTTAAGCTGCTTGGTTTTCCAAGATTCGACAAACTGGAGAAAAAGGAAGATAAAAGGCAGATACTGATTATGCCTACCTGGAGAAGGTATCTTAAATTCAAATCCAATGAGGTTGTTTTGGACTCCCAATACTTTAAAAAGTTCAATTCATTAATCAACAATGAAAGATTAATTGAAGCCGGCAAAAAATACGGATATGAAATAGTATTTAAGCCTCACCCTAATGTCTATGACTACATTAACCTTTTTGACAGGAATGAAAACGTTAAGATTGATTACAAACATGAAAAATATCAGGATGTTTTTAACCACGGATCCCTTTTAGTGACAGATTATTCTTCTGTGGCATTTGATTTTGCTTATCTTAAAAAGCCTGTTCTCTATTACCAGTACAGCAGAGATTACCACTTCAACATTAATGAAAGCTATTTCGATTATGAAACAATGGGCTTTGGGGAAATCTGCCGCAGCGAAGATTCTCTCGTTAATGAACTCATAGAATATATGAAAAACGACTGTGAACTGAAAGACAAGTATGAGCAACGTATTGAGGAATATTTCCTCTTTACTGATAAAAACAACTGCATGAGAGTTTATGATGCAATCAGGAGACTTCCTCGTAAAGTTTAAGCTCCATATTATACATTCCTCTTTTTAAAAAGGATTTTTTATTGAACTGCCTAAATCCTATTCTTTCATATAATGATTTGGCTTTGGCATTTCTGAAATCGGCATCCAGAGTCACCCTTGTGTAGTTATTCTTTCTGGCATAATTTATGACGTCATGAATGACACGTCTTCCATATCCCTTTGATCTTTTATCCTTATCAATAGCTATCTCAGCAAGATAAAAATCGCCCTTTTTAATGTCAGACAATACGAAATGGTCAAGAATATCAACTATAAAAAGCTTATAATGCTTTAGGCGAAATTCATGGTTAATGTCCCAGGTATAAAACATCAGCATGCCTATCAGCTCACCATTATCCAAAATGACTTTAAGACACTTTTCCTTTCTCAAATTCTTTTCGATGGCATCAATTGCTTTTTCACTGGATTTGAAAAGCTTGTCAAATGTTCTGAAATCAACATCATATATTAATGTTGCAACATGCCTGGAATCATGTATCTTCGGGTCAAAAGTTTCATATTCCATGTTATCTACTTTTCACGATAGTTAATGCAAACACCGCAGCTCCAAAACCGTTGTCAATATTTACAACAGCAATTCCCGGAGCGCATGACTGAAGCATCGCATCCAAAGCGACACGGCCGCCTTCGCCTACGCCATAGCCGACCGATGTGGGAACGGCAATGACCGGGATATCAACAAGGCCTGCAACGACAGAAGGAAGGGCGCCTTCCATTCCGGCACAGACTATAAGCACTTCAACGCCTTCCTTAATCATATGGGCGATTTGCGGGAAGAGCCTGTGGATTCCGGCCACCCCTATATCATAGGAGGTGATTGCCTCACATCCTCCTTCCTCAACAATGACCTTTGCCTCCTCGGCGATGTTGATGTCTGATGTACCTGCAGTTATAATGCCTATTTTGGCAACAGGATCTTTTTTCTCTTCTCCGGTTTTGATGACCAGTATTTGTGCTCTTTTATTATAGTCAAAAATGAAATCATCAAGATAGTCAAGATCATTTTTTAGTCTTTCATATCTGTCTTTTGATAATTTAGTAATAATCAGGTTTTGAGGGTTATCGCTTTCAAAATACTTTTTAATGATTAGCAATAAGTCTTCATAATCCTTGCTTGGTGAAAATACGGCTTCCGGAAAGCCAGTTCTGCTTTGACGTTTTGAGTCGAATTTGGCGATGTCGTCAACTTCCAGAATCTTATCTGACTTGATTATGTTTTCTGCGGTTTGTAAATCTATTTCACCATCAATTAATCTTTCAAGTATTTCCCTCATAATAGTAATATAAGATTGAAGACATTAAAAAAACTTATGAATAATTAAGCCTAAATACTATAATATTTATGACAGCGAAAAAGATTTTAACTCAGGGAATTGTGCAGGGTGTCGGATTCAGGCCTTACGTATACAGATTGGCTACAAGTTTACAGTTGAAAGGTTACGTCAGGAATTTGGGAAATGTAGTCGAAATCATACTTGAAGGAACCGGTATTGAAACATTTATTGAAAGGTTAACTAATGAACTGCCCCCAATAGCCAGAATTGATTCACTTGAAGTCATAGATATTGATGAGGGCAATTTTTCAGATTTTAAAATCATTGAAAGTTCAGATTCATATTCAGGAGTGAGCGTCATCCCGCCGGACATTGCAATCTGTGACAGCTGTCTTGATGAAATCAGAAATCCATCAGACAGACGCTACAAATATCCCTTCAATGCATGCACTGACTGCGGCCCAAGATTTACCGTAATTGACAGCGTTCCATACGACAGGGACAAGACATCAATGGATGAGTTTCCGTTATGCGATGACTGTCTGGTTGAGTACAGAAATCCTTCAGACAGACGTTATCACGGCGAGGCAATCTGCTGCAGTGATTGCGGACCACAGATGGCAATTTATAAAAAGGATTCACTTATTGAATGCGACAATCCAATAAAATTAGGGGCAGACAAGCTTAAAGAAGGTAAAATTTTGGCCATTAAGGGAATCGGCGGGACACACCTTGTTGTTGATGCGTATAACGATAAAGCAATAAAAGAGTTAAGGTCAAGGCTCAACAGACCTAACCAGGCATTTGCTGTTATGAGCAGTGATTTGGATGCCGTTAAAGGATATGCCAAACTATCTTCTAGAGAAATTGAAACAATTACTTCAAATAAACGCCCTATAGTCATTTTAAAGAAAAATGATGGATACGTATTTCCCGAAAGCCTCTCCCCAGGCCTTCACAATATTGGTGTGATGCTTCCATACTCACCAATGCATTATCTGCTCTTTGATGAAGGAGAAATCGACACTTATGTGATGACTTCAGCCAATATCCCCGGAGAGCCTATGATGATTGACAATTCCGAAATCATTGCAGGCATCAGCGACTATTCACTAGTTCACAACCGTAAAATCTTAAACAGATGTGATGATTCTGTAATAAGGTTTAGAAATGATGAGCTGTCCTTCATTCGCCGTTCAAGAGGATATACTCCAGAGCCCTGCACAATCAACTATGATGTCAATGACTTGAATGTGCTGTCACTGGGTCCTGAACTTGATGTCACATTCTGTCTTGCAACTGGAGCAAGTGCATACCCATCACAGCATATCGGAAACACGAATAAAGTAAAGACACTTGATTTCCTTAAAAGTTCAATCAAGCATATGAAAAGAATTACAAAAATATGTGATATAGATGCAGTTGCATGCGATTTACACCCACAGTTTTTCACGACGAAATTGGCATATGAATTCGGAGTGGACGTGATACCTGTCCAGCACCACCATGCCCATGCAGTGGCCCTTGCAAATGACCACAAAATCGATGAAATGATTGTTATCGCTGCCGACGGAACCGGATACGGCGATGACCACACAAGCTGGGGTGGGGAAATCCTTTACACAGACATCAAAAGCTATGAAAGGATGGGACATCTCGAAAGACAGAAAATGCCCGGAGGAGACCTTGCAACCAAATATCCTGTCAGAATGCTATTGAGTATCCTAAAAGATGAGGAAATGATTAAAAATTATGTTGACCATTTCAAATACGGCGAAATTGAAATCAAAAACATATTTAAGCAACTGGATTCCGGAATAAACGTTGGTGTAACCACAAGTACCGGAAGAATACTTGATTCCGTTTCAGCAGCCCTTGAAATATGTAACGAAAGGACATATGAAGGCGAAGCGTCCATGAAACTCGAATCAGCCGCATATTACTCCACAAACGAGCTGGAATTGCCTTTGATTATTGAAGATAATGTGTTAAACACCACCGAAATTCTTCGTGAAGTCGTGAATCTCTATTCAAAAGGTTATAAAAAAGCAGACATTGCAAGTGCAGCACAAAAGACAATTGCTCAAGGATTAAGTGAGCTTGCAATCGCATCAGCTGATAAAAAAGGTCTTGAAGATATCGGAGCAACCGGAGGAGTGTTTTACAACGAAGCCATCACAGACGCCGTTAAAAATTGCATTGAATCCAGCGGATATAATTTCCTGCAGCATAAAAACACCTGCTGTGGAGACGGTTCAGTCAGTTTAGGTCAGGCCATAGTTGCTAAAATGAGAGTGTCTAATTAGTTTATAGGCAAAAAAAAC
>JAFUBV010000055.1 GCA_017460025.1 Methanobrevibacter sp.
GATTTACACAAAAAAATCTAAAGACAAATCAGATATTATATTACGGACTATTTTTCGGATTTTTTCAATTCATGATGCCCTTGATAGGATACTATATTGGAGGAGTGATTTCAAGATTTATCATGTCAGTTGCATCAATCGTGGCATTTGTTCTTCTTTTGGCCATAGGATTGAACATGATAAGAGAAAGCCTTGACGATGATGAGGAGATTAGCGATAACTTCAGCTTTAGGGAAGTGACTCTTCTTGCTGTTGCAACAAGCATTGATGCGCTTGCAGTGGGCATGACCTATGCAATCCTTGCAGAAGAAATATTACTGCCGTCAGTCATTATCGGAATTGTAGCCTTCCTATTTACTGTTGTCGGAATATTTATAGGCAAAAAAATAGGCAATTACTTTGGCGGACGCTTCCAGATACTTGGTGGTGTCATATTAATTTTAATTGGTGTGAAAATTCTTTTAGGATTTTAAAAAAAAGTAAAAGTTGGAAAACCTACACATGTAAGTTTTCACCGAATCTTTTGATAAATAATTTAGCCCAGATATAACCAACTGTTCCTCCGATGAAACAGCCAAAGATTACACCGGAATAGATTCCAACCAATCCCCATCCGAATATGAAACAGAAAATGTATGCACATACTGTTTCAAGGATCAATGATCTAAGCAGAGTAATGATTAATGAGTTGATTCCCTTACCTACACCCTGGAAGACCATGGATGACATCATACCATGAGGAATGGCCAATACAAACAGGCTCAATACTGATAATGCGGTTGCAATTTGAGGAGCCAAATCCGCACTTGCTGCAGTATATGAAAACATTGCCGCAATCTGTGCTGAAAATATAAACATTATGGCCCCAAGTATTATTGAAAGCGCAAAACCTAATTTTATTGAATAGCTATGTGACATTTTAAGGTTTTCGAAGTTACGTGCTCCATATGCAACACCTGCAACGGTCAGCACTGCAGTGCCTATACCTATTAATGGAATCATAGCGAGCTGAACTATCCTCATGGATGCAGTATAAACTGCCACTGCAGTTGTTCCGGCCACTATCACAAGCATTCCGTTAATCATAACGGCCAAAAGTGAAAATATGATATTTTCCAGGGTTGACGGAATTGCAACCTGAAGTTCATCAATAATCATTTGGCCTTCATAATTGAAGTTTTTAGGTGACAGGTCCAAGAACAGGTCCTTTTTACCCCATATCCAGTAGCTCATTACAATACAGGACAATGTTGCTGAAAAGACTGTTGCCCAGGCGGCGCCTGCAATTCCCATATCCAAAATGTATATGAATATCGGATCTAAAATGATGTTCATTATAGCGGTCACTGCTATAGCGATTGTTGCTCTTCTCATGTCTCCTTCTGACCTGAATATTGCTGAAGCCACACCGGAGTATACGAAGATGATTAATGCTCCAAATACTATGTATCCGTAATCAAGAGCGAAACTGATTGTGTCACCAGCTCCCATTAGCTCCAGCAGCTGTCTCATGAAAACCATCATTATGATGGTGAAAATCACTGAAATAACTATGCATAAAAGTATTGCATGCAAACCTGCATTGTTTGCCTGCTCATGATTTTTAGCACCTATGTAACGTGCAATCAATGAGTTTGCACCTGCTCCAATACCGTTTCCCAATCCTACTAAAACCATAAATAATGGAGTAATAAATCCAATGGCTGCAAGAGCATCTGCACCTAACCCCGCAACCCAAATACTATCTGCGATATTATATAGCATGATTAAAAGCATTGAAATCATCATTGGGATACTTAGCTTGATGATTGCCTTTTTTGGATCTCCTGTAATCATTTGAATATTTTTGTTTTTTCCACTCATTTTTTCCCAAACCTATCTTCATTTAATTTCATTATATTAACAGCCAAATCTTTTAATATCCATTGTAAAGTTTCTTTCTGTTCATCATCCTTAAATACATTTTTTTCAAACTCATTTAACATTTTTATGGCTTTATCAAGAATCTGACTACCTTCATTTGTTAATGATATGATATTTTGTCTCCTGTTGTTCTCATCAATTGTCCTTGTTATAAGTCCGTTTTCTTCCAATTTCCTGACAGACCTTGCAATAGCACCTTTGTTTGTATTGCATCTTGAAGCAATTTTATCCTGATTGATTCTTGAATCCTTATTGACTTCAAACAATATATTGAGTTGTGCATTATTTATTCCCAACTCTGAAAGCATATTATTAAAATAACATGACTGTGCCTTTGAAAGGATTGCAATTAACTTGCCAACAGGCATTTCTTTAACATCAACTTTTTCTAAATCACAATATGACATAGTTTACCTTCATTAAAATTTAATAGAAAAATCATTGACAGTTTAAGATTAGTATTTTCTAGTATATAAACTGTTGCACGAACAACTATTGCACCATCAACAATTAAAAAAATATGAAAATTATATGCCATGATGTATGACAAACAGATTGAAAACATCCTTTTTATATGTAAATTTAAAAATATTAAAAATAACTATCACTAAAATATAAAAAAGTCAAATGAAA
>JAFUBV010000056.1 GCA_017460025.1 Methanobrevibacter sp.
AGGCCTTGACCCATATATGGAAATAGAAATTGCTTTAGACGATGGTGAAGATTACAGTGATGCTCAAGATAAAATATTTGAATTGTTTTCCAAATTAGGAGTTGATGACGGATTTGAAAGGACATCCTATCTGGAACTTTTAGAAAAATTATATTAATATTAAAAAAATATACTATAATAGTAAAATTTTAAAGAAGTGAGATAATTGCAATATTACATTAGTCATTATAATAAAGAATGTGAAATTACATTTCCAGCAGATTTTATAATCTACGATACTACTTTAAGAGATGGGGAACAGACCCCGGGTGTTTGTTTTAGTTTGAATGATAAATTAGAAATTGCACGCACATTAGATCAATTTAAGATTAATCAGATTGAAGCAGGATTTCCTATAGTCTCCGAAAGAGAAAGGGAAAGCGTATCAGCAATAGCAAAAGAAGGTTTGAATGCAGATATTCTTGCATTGACCAGGACAAAACCTGAAGATATTGATGCCGCTCTTGACTGTGACGTTGACGGAATAATTACATTTGTCGGAACTTCCGATATTCATTTGGACCATAAAATGCACATAACACGTCAGGATGCAATTAACTTATGTGAAACTGCTGTGGATTATGCTAAAGACCATGGATTATATGTGGCATTTTCCGCTGAAGATGCAACCAGAACCGATATTGAGTTTTTAAAAAGAATCTATTCCAAGGCACAGGAATGCGGTGCTGACAGGGTTCATATTGCAGATACAACAGGTGCAATCACACCACAGGGTATCGATTACCTGGTAAGGGAACTTGTAAAGGACTTGGATATCAATATCGCTCTTCACTGCCATAACGATTTCGGCCTTGCAGTCATTAACTCAATCACAGGAGTGCTGGCCGGAGCAAAAGGTATTTCAACCACCGTTAACGGTATCGGTGAAAGGGCAGGTAACGCTTCTTTAGAAGAACTTATCATGGCTTTAAAAATATTATATGGAAAAGACTTAGGATTCAAGACAAAATACATTACCGAACTGTCAAACATAGTATCCCAGGCAAGCGGACTGCCTATTCCATACAACAAGCCGGTTGTAGGAAATAACGTGTTCAGACACGAATCCGGAATCCATGTTGATGCGGTGATTGAAGAGCCGTTATGTTATGAACCGTATGTTCCTGAATTGGTTGGCCAGAAAAGACAGCTTGTTTTAGGAAAACATTCAGGCTGCAGAGCAGTTAGAGCTAAATTAAACGAATGTGAACTTGATGTAAGTGATGAAGAACTTATTGAAATTGTAAGACAGGTCAAAAAATCAAGAGAAGAAGGAAAATACATCAACGATCAGGTTTTCAGAGACATAGTTAAAAAAATTAGTAAAAAAGAATAGGTCATGCTTATGAATATAACTGAAAAAATTCTATCCAAAAAAGCAGGTCATGAAGTAACCCCCGGTGAAATAATAGAAATTCCGGTTGACCTTGCAATGTCTCACGACGGAACATCCCCTCCTGCAATCAAAACTTTTGAAAAAGTTGCTGATAAGGTATGGGACCCTGAAAAAATAGCAATTATCTTTGATCACAATGTTCCTGCGAACACAATTGGATCTGCAGAATTCCAAAAGGTTTGCCGTGAATTCATAAATAAACAGGGAATAACTAAAAATTATATTCATGGTGAAGGAATTTGTCATCAGGTCGTGCCTGAAATGGGATTGGTCGAGCCTGGAAAAGTTATTGTCGGTGCAGACTCACATACATGTACTTATGGTGCTTTTGGAGCATTTTCAACAGGTATGGGCGCAACCGATTTGGCAATGGTTTGGGCAACTGGAAAAACCTGGTTTATGGTTCCTCAAGCCATCAAAATGGAAGTTACCGGTGAGCTTAATCAATTTATTGCACCTAAAGACATAATATTAAACATTATTGGAGAAATCGGAATTGCCGGTGCCACATATAAGACCGCTGAGTTTTGCGGTGAAACAATAGAAAACATGGGTGTTGAAGGAAGAGCCACAATGTGTAATATGGCAATCGAAATGGGTGCTAAAAACGGCATAATGGAACCTAACAGAGAAGTTATTGATTACATCTGCAAAAGAACTTCCAAAAAAGAAAACGAATTGGATATCATTAAATCAGACAATGATACAATTTATGAAAAGGAGCTTTATTTTGACATAACAGAAATGGAACCTCAAATTGCATGTCCGAATGATGTGGACAACGTTAAAGGAATTTCAAAAGTAGAAGGAACAACAATAGACCAATGTTTAATCGGTTCATGTACAAACGGCAGATTATCTGATTTAAAAGATGCATATGAAATCTTAAAAGGAGAGAAAATTAACGATAATATTAGATTATTAATATTGCCCGCATCACGTGAAATATACAAACAAGCAATGACCCTGGGATATATCGAAGCTTTCATTGATGCTGGAGCTATAATATGCAATCCTGGATGTGGACCATGTCTTGGAGGACATATGGGAGTATTATCCGAGGGTGAAGTCTGTATATCCACAACAAACAGGAATTTCAAAGGTAGAATGGGAGATCCTAAATCTTCAGTTTATCTTTCAAATTCAAAAGTTGTAGCTGCCTCAGCAATTGAAGGAGTTATAACGAATCCAAAAGATTTGATGTGAATACAATGCCTATGAACAAAAATGAAGCGAACAAAAGACTAATAGAAAAAATCAATGCTGTTGAGGATTCATATCCTAAAAACTTCTCAAACACGCAAAAGATATTGTTGACAACAGACGGATCCATAACAGCAATATTGGATGTATTGTACGGTAAAATCACTTTATCAACATTAGAGCAGCATTTCGAAGATGCTACTGATGAAACTGCAAAATTGATTAATGCAAAAAGTG
>JAFUBV010000057.1 GCA_017460025.1 Methanobrevibacter sp.
CTCTAAGAATAAATGTCTTAAGATTAAAATATCTTTCTAAAAAACATAAGCCCGATTTAATGTTTTTTAGCTTTTTTTAATGAAAAAGACTACGTCTTTGGTTTGAATTATTAAAGAATCAATTCTAACTAAAGTGATCTAGGATGTTATCATTTTCATATTTATTATTGCCCGATTTTAATCAAAATTTGATATTTTTTGCCTTCTTTAATCGTTTTATGATTAAGAGGAGTATATCAAGAAAAAATAACAATAGTTATAATTTCTTAAAATTACTTACAATTTAATAATATATAAATGTTGTTAATATTTTATTCAAAAAAAGAGATAAAAGGCCGTTATATGTTTAAAAAAATATTTTAGAAAAGTATTTATATAAAACATTTGCAATTTTAATCTATGTATTTCCAGGAAATTGATATAGAAGAAACCCATATCAGATTAAAAAGTGATTTAAAAAATCATGAATTAAAAAGATATATTTATAATATCAGGGCTGATTTAAAAAATTATATTTTTAGAGATCCTGATTTTAAGCTGTCATTGGAACCTATTAAAATAAAAAATGATAATTTGCCTTTCATCGTTAAAAAAATGTATGAATCATCACTTTGTGCCGACACCGGACCTATGGCAACTGTGGCGGGAACAATTTCAGAGCTGTCTCTAGATTATCTTATTGAAAATGACTCAAGATATTCCATTGTTGAAAACGGTGGAGGCATTGCTTTAATCAATGATGAAAAGGTATTGTGCGGAATATATTCGAATAATGAAATTCTTGGAAATGAAATAGCATTTGAAATAAAAGCAAGAAAAAAGCCTCTTGGAATATGCACGTCATCAGGTAAAATTGGTCATTCAATAAGCTTTGGTGAGTCTGATAGTGTTACTGTAATATCAAAAAGTCCATCAGTGGCTGATGGTTTGGCTACAAGAATAGCTAATGATGTATATGGTGAATCATCAGAAGACAAAGTATATAATGCTCTTGAAACGGCTGAAAACTTTAAGGAATTTTTTGATGGTGTATTAATCATATCACAGGAAAATGTCGGAACTGTTGGAAGATTACCTAAAATAGTTGAAACACCAGAATTTCATGTAAAAATTTAAATATTTTTTAATTTTCACATTTCAAAAATCGATACTTTTAAATATTATTTAAGTCTTATTAAATAAAAGAAAAAAATAACTATTGTTATATTTTCATATTGCCAGACTATGATAAAAAAGATGAAATGTGATAAAATGGTTGATTCAATAACTATAGAAGAATATTTAAAAAAAGACCCTGATTCTATTGTTTTAGTTGATATTAGGGATAAAGAGCAATTGCATTTTGGAAAAATTGAAAATTCAATTCATATTCCTTTATCTGAACTGTCATACAATTTAGATGCACTGGACAAAGATAAAGAAATATATGTATATTGTAGAACTGGAAAAAATGGAAAAAAGGCAGTAGAAGAACTAAATTCTTTAGGTTACAATTCATACAATATTGAAGGCGGATACAAGGAATATAAAAATTATATGGAATCTCTCAATCCTGTTGAAATTGATGCTAAAGGTCAAATGTGTCCCGGACCAATAATTAATGTGGCAGACACAATCAATCAATTGCATAACGGTCAAAGGATTTATGTAGAATCTGATGAAGATGCATTTGCATCAGATATCAAAATATGGTGTGAAAGAACAGGCAATACATTAGAATCCTTGGAAATTGATAATAATATAATTAAAGCAACAATTCAAAAAGAGGAAGTTCCTCAAATTCCAAAAGATGATGATAAGACATTCATTGTCTTCAGTGGAGACTTGGACA
>JAFUBV010000058.1 GCA_017460025.1 Methanobrevibacter sp.
TGACCATTTGCATGATGTCTTTATAGGTTTTACTCACCTCCAGCATGCCCAGCCTATTACCATTGCACATCACTTAATGGCTCATGTACAGGCTTTAAAAAGGGATTACGAACGTTTGGAAGATACTTATAAACGTGTCAACTTAAATCCTTTAGGCTCAGCTGCAATGGCAACCACCAGTTTTCCTATCAATCGTGAACTGACAACTAAATTATTAGGCTTTGATTCTTATCTTGAAAACTCAATGGATGGGGTTTCTGCAAGGGATTTCATTGCAGAGACTGTATTTGACCTGACGGCTTTATGTACTACATTATCCAAAATCTGTGAAGAGCTGATTTTATGGAGTACATATGAGTTTGGTGTTATAGAAATGGCTGATGAATACTCATCCACATCATCTATCATGCCACAGAAGAAGAATCCTGACGTTGCGGAGCTTGCACGTGGTAAATCAACAATTGTCAACGGTGAACTTGTCACTATTTTAACTATTCTTAAAGCTATTCCATACACATACAACCGTGATTTGCAGGAAATCACTCCTCATTTATGGAATGCATTGAAAGTGACTGAGGATACATTGTCAATTGTTACACGCATGTTGCTGTCAGTTGAATTCAATACTGAGAGATGTGCAGAGCTTGCAGGTCGTAACTTTGCAACCGCAACAGACTTGGCGGATATTATGGTTCGTGAAAAGCAAATTCCTTTCAGAACCGCTCATAAAATCGTTGGCCGTATTGTAAATGAGGCAACTGCTAAGA
Source organism: Methanobrevibacter sp. (assembly GCA_017460025.1). Taxonomy (GTDB): domain Archaea; phylum Methanobacteriota; class Methanobacteria; order Methanobacteriales; family Methanobacteriaceae; genus Methanocatella. The sequence continues at coordinate 768 of JAFUBV010000058.1, forward strand.
ATATGGCTGAAAAAGATATTACTTCTGAGTTTATCGATGAAATTGCGGTTGATTTGGGCTTTGACAAACTGGAATTGGCTGATGAGTTAATTCAGAATGCTTTAAATCCTGCCGAAAATGTTAAAATCAGACGAGTTTTAGGTGGACCCGCTCCTGAAATGGTCGAACTGGCTCGTGATAACATTAAAGTATTTTTATATGAAGAATTTGAGAAAAAAGGAATTTAAATTCCTTTAACTTATTTTTTTAGGTATGCCTAAATTTTATATATTCCTTTTTATAAAAATAATATTGTTATAAGTAATTATAGCATGGTTATTTGGAAAATATTTGGTTTTTAATGGAATACATAAAATAAATTCATGTAAGCTCAGCTTCTGTTATGGCCGAATATTTCTATCTAATCATTCTTTTTTGATTCCATATATGCTTCATGGATTTCTTCTGCAAGCTCATCGTTTCCTTCAATGATTGGGCCTGTATAGTCGCAATCGAAGCATTGCCACATTGACCAGTTCTGTGGAATAATCCATTTAACTTTTTTAGATCCGCATCTCGGACACATTTTATGTAACATGTTATCTTGTTTTGTAGAAACTCCATATTAAATTATGGTGATTAATTTGTTTTGAGGGATAATTGGATTTTTGATATTTTTTCTGATGTATATCAATAAATATTTTTTTTGAATATTCGGGGAACTATTAAAATAAAGAATAAATCATCAATAAAACAGGTAGAAATTATATTAACTATTATTTAAATTAATCATAAATATGATTTAAACATGGAAAACTGTGATTGTGATTATAGAATTTTAATGTATATGGTAAATGCTTTTTGAATTAGTTCATAATTTTTTTACAAGTTGGTACAAATTTAACTCTTTAAAAGCAATATTTTAATTAAAAAATAATTTTAAAGCCTTAAATTTGCTAAAAAAGTTTATATATTTTGAAATTTAATATATAAATTGAAAATATGCCTCTAATTGGTTATGTGTAAGAATAATATGTTAATCAATCACCATTTTATTGTGATTGTTAATTGTTTTTATAATTTTGGCCAATTTCATCATGGATTGGGGGGGGGTGAAAAATTTGGATTTAAAGCTAAATATGAATTTAGCAATTAAAGGTTCATCTTTAAGACTTTTAATTATCTTAGTTATTATTCTAATTAAAATAATGACTTAATTATTTTTCATTTCCTGTATGTGAATATTTGATTATATGAAATTAATGATGAAAGAGATATGATATTCTCCATATTATATCTAATTTATTGCTAAAGAGCATATTTTCCTTTCTAAATTGGATTATAATCATTTTCACATAAATTAAAAGTATTTATAGGAGTAAATAAATAATAATAATCAGAATTATTTTATAATTCTTTTGTGAATTTTCAATTCACAGAAAATTCAAACCATGATGAAAATAATCAATGTCTCTGGAGATTTTGTGGGGTTTTTCAATCTCACATTAAGGTATTGATTATAAATAATGCTTTTTTTGATAATTTAAATTTAGTTATTTAATGGATATTTTTTTTACAAGTTGATACAATTTAACTCTCTTAAAGCAATATTTTAATCAGAAGATAATTTTAAAGCCTTTAATTCGCTAAA
>JAFUBV010000059.1 GCA_017460025.1 Methanobrevibacter sp.
ACACTATCAACCTTTATCCTAAGATGACGGGAGTTCAATTTCCACATGATTTCTTATTAGTTATTAGTTAATTTCACTAGATAATATAGGATTTGTTCAATAATATTAATATACTAAAAGTTAAAAAGAGATATTAACAGGTGAAAAAATGGGAAAAGATTTTGATATTCAGGAATATTTGGCTAATGGGGCGGAAAACATTATTAGAAATGCAATTTCAGCAACCTTAAAAAATCCAAAAGAAACATTATTTTTAGCAAAATTCATCAAAAATTCCCGTAAAGCCTCAAAAATAAGAAAACAATATGCCAAAAAAGACATTAATATTCCTGCATTTTTGATTGCAAGTATTACAAGCAGATGCAACCTCCATTGTGCAGGCTGCTATTCAAGGGCAAATGAGAACTGCAGCGATGATACTCCAAAAAATCAGCTGTCAGATGATGACTGGGATGATATATTCAAGCAGTCAAAGGATTTGGGAATTAACTTCATTGTTCTTGCTGGCGGAGAGCCGTTAATGAGAAAAGATGTGATTTTAAAGGCATGCAATTATCCTGAAATTCTTTTTCCGGTTTTTACTAATGGAACAATGCTGGACGAATACTATTATGATTTAATAGATAAAAACAGAAATATCATTCCAATTATTTCAATTGAAGGTAATAAAAGTCTTACTGATTCAAGAAGGGGTGATGGAGTATATAATCAGTTGATTGAATCAATGAATTACATGAAAAACAACAATCTTATTTTTGGAGCATCCATTACAATTACAAATGAAAATATCTTATATGCACTATCTGATGAATTCATCACAAATCTATATGAATTGGGATGTAAAGTACTGTTTTTCATAGAATATGTTCCTGTTGATGTGAATGTTCAGAATTTAGCACTTACAGATGATCAAAGAGATTATTTGCTTTATGAAATTATTGATTTGCGTGAAAGATATGATGAAATGCTTTTCATGTCTTTTCCAGGGGATGAAAAGGAAAGTGGTGGATGTCTTGCTGCAGGACGTGGATTTTTCCATATTAACTCTCATGGAGGCGCCGAGCCTTGTCCAGCATCACCATATTCAGACATTAACGTAAAAGAAACATCTATTTTGGAAGCGCTTGAATCTGATTTATTCACAACTTTAAGAAACAGCGAACTTTTAATGAGCCATCACGAAGGCGGATGCGTACTGTTTGAGCATGAAATGGAAGTTCAAAAATTGTTAAATAACAAATAGTTCATAAATATTACTATGAAATACACTAAACTCGGAAATTCTAACTTAAAAGTCAGTAAAATATGTATGGGTTGCATGGGCTTTGGTGATCCGACAAATGGAATGCATACATGGACATTACCCGAAAAAGAATCTATAGAAATTATTACAAATGGTATTGATAATGGAATTAACTTTTTTGATACTGCTATCGGATATCAGAATGGTACATCAGAACAATATTTAGGCAAAGCTATTCGTGAAAATTCTTCCCGTGATGACATTGTTGTTGCCACAAAATTCCTGCCACGTTCTGAAGAGGATATTAAAAACAATGTTTCAGGCCAGAAGCATATTCATAACATGGTTGAAAAAAGCCTTTCCAATTTGGGGCTTGACTATATTGACCTTTATATTTATCATATGTGGGACTACAACACTCCGTTATACGATATTCTTGAAGGTTTAAGTGAAATAGTTGAAGAAGGAAAAGTCAGATATATCGGGATTTCAAACTGCTTTGCATGGCAGCTTGCAAAGGCCAATGCACTTGCAGAAATGAATGGCTTTTCAAAATTTGTATCCATCCAGGGCCATTACAATCTTATTTTTAGGGAAGAGGAGAGAGAAATGATTCCACTTTGCCATACTGACAATATTGCTACCACACCATACAGTTCACTTGCTTCAGGCAGGCTGTCAAGAATGCCTGGTGAAGACTCTAAAAGGATGAGTGAGGATTTTTATGCCAAACTGAAATATTAGTCAACAGAATCACAGGATTTGGAAATCATTAAAAGGGTAAATGAGCTTGCTTTAAATTATGATGTTTCAATGACTGAAGTTTCTCTTGCATGGCTCAACACCAAAGTCACTTCCCCAATTGTTGGTGCAACAAAGCTTCATCATGTCAGCGGTGCCGTTTCATCAGTTGATTTGAATTTATCCGCCAAAGATATTGAATATCTAGAAGAACCTTACGTTGCACATGATCTTGTTGGAGTTATGGCCGACAATAAGGTTTCAGCAAGCGACAGCGAAAAGGTCTGGGCCAAACACAA
>JAFUBV010000060.1 GCA_017460025.1 Methanobrevibacter sp.
GTTTTAGGTTATGACCATACTTACGATGTTCCAATTTCTACTGATGCTTCACAATATTTATCTCAATTTAAATATGTAAGCTCCGGATTGTATATTAATACCAGCCATACATTATCTGTTTTTTGGACTCCTATTATGGATGGTGTTTTTTATGTAGTTTTTGATATGCATGACGGTTATATTATTAAAAATCAAAAAGGAGTAAATGGTTTAACCTATAGTAATATGGAAATTACTCAGGTTGGTACAAGTAACGTAAATGTGGTGAAATTCACTGGAGTTACCCAGTCTTCTGATGATGTTAGTATTACATTACAACGTACTGGTGGTCCTCATGTAACAATTTCAGGTATTTATGCATATTATCCAACAGAGACTTCTTTAACCATTAATAACAAGCTCAGTGATTCTGTAAATGTTAATACTCCGGTTACATTAAAGCCTACTGTTACAAGTGAATTTACAACAGTAGGATCTAATGGTGTCGTTAATTATTATGTGAAAGGGCCTGGTGCAACTGCTTTTACTAAATTAAGTCAAACCAGTAGTCCTACCGGAAGCATATCATATACTCCTCAAACAAGAGGCGATTATACTTTTTATGCTGAATATCAGGAAAATGAAAATGATCATTTATTTGCATCAAAATCAAATGAAGTTACCTTAAACGCTATTAAGTTAGATTCTTCTAGTGTAAGTGTAGCAGACAAAACATTTGATTATGGTGCTACTGTAAGCACTACTATTACATTAATCAATTCAACTAATATTGCTGATGTGACTGTTACAGGTACTAAGTCTGGATCAATATCTACTTTCACTACTAATCTGGTAAGTAGTTCTGGTAATACTAAAGTATATAGTATTGTATTTAATAATAAATTAGATGCAGATACTTATTCCATTCATGTTACCAATAATGTTGATACAACTATGTATGTAGCTACTTCTGGTACAGGTAGTATTACTGTTAACAAGGTTGATTCAACTGTTAGTGTTCCTGCTATGTCTTTTGATTATGGTGCTTCAGGTAGTGTGACTGTTACTTATGATGGTGCTCGTGGTATTACTAATGTTGCTGTTGTTAATCATCCTGAGGCTATTATCAGTGTTAATAGTAATGTTGTTACTGTTTCAGGTTTGGATACTGGTGATTATACTTTGTCTGTGACTACTGTTGCTGATGATAATCATAATAGTGTTTCTGGTACCGGCAGTATTACTGTTAATAAAGTTAATTCTAAAGTAACAATAACCTCTATTACAAACGGTACTTTTGATGGTACTGCAGTTAGTATTGGTTATGTCATTGTTAATCGTACTAGTGCCAGTTATGTTGTAACCAACAAATTAGGCAGTGAAGTTAAATCAGGCGTTATTAGTTCTGATGAAGGTACTTTAACTTTCAGTGATTTGCCTGCGGGTAATTATACAATAAGGATTAATAATGCAGATTCACGTAATTATTACGAATCTGGTGATATCAAATCATTTGATGTCTATAAATCTGATGATTCTGGATTTTCAATTAAGGCAACTCCACATACTGCATATTATGATAAAATAATCACTGTCAGAAGTTCAGTAACTAACAGTAATGCAACAGGTACTGTCAGATATACTTTTGATGATGGCACTCCTGATGTTGTAAAAAATGTTGGTGAAAGCTTTGAATATATACCTAAACTATCAGGTTATCGTACAATTACTGCAGTATACAGTGGTGATGATAATTTTAACAGTGCAAATGATGAAGCGGAAATATGTGTAAATAAATATGATACAACTACTTCCATATCATTAAGTACTCCTGAAATTGTCATTGGTGAAAGCATTACAATTACACCTGCTGTCACATATAGGGATGGTTCTGTTAATAATGGTACTCTTTATATTTATGTAAATGGTGATCTTAACAAAACTATTACTGTTGATGGTGGAGATATGAGCTTTGTTTATACTCCAACAGCTACTGGTGAATTGCTAATCACTGCTGAATATGTAGGTTATGAGAAATTTGAAAACAGCGGCAGTGATGATAGCGGTAACTCAAAAACACTTAATGTATTAAATAATTTCACTATTGATTTAACAGTAAATAATTTAAAAGAAGTATATATTGTTGCAGACGATATGGCTAATTTGCTTGCAACTCCGAATATTACTGTCAGCGGTAATGTTAAATTATATATTAATAAATCATATGATAACTTGGATTTAAACTTAGGCAGTAGTTATGGACGTATATTTGATACACCTGGAAAATATGTTGCATATGTTGTTTATGAAGCAGATGGTGTTTATACAACTGTAATTAGTAATAATGTAACTATTAATGTTGCAAAGGCTAATTCTTCTGTAACTATTAATGATATTCCTAAAAATGTATATAATAATGCTGTCAGTATAGTGTATGATATTGTCAATTTCACTAATGCTAAGTTTAATGTGACTGATAGTGCTGGTGATATTGTTAAATCTGGTGATATCCAATCTGCAAATGGCATATTAACTTTTAACGATTTAGCTGCTGGTGATTATATGATTTCCATTGTTAATTATGGATCAAGTAAATATAATGAATCCGATGCTTCTAAAAGTTTCATCGTTGATAAGGCTCATACTAATGTGACAATTACTTCCAATGATAGTGTTGTTTTTGATAATGATGTTTCTGTTGACTTTGTTATTGCTAATATAAATGGCACTGTTGTTTTACCTGACTTTGTTGCAGGTGAAGTTACTGTTATTGTTGATGGTATTTCTGATGTTGATTATACTGTTGCTGAAGGTAATGTTGTAATCCGTGGTCTTGAAGCTGGCGTTTATGATGTGGTTATAGCTTATA
>JAFUBV010000061.1 GCA_017460025.1 Methanobrevibacter sp.
AGAATTCTCCGGTTTCTGCAAGCCGGAGAGGTTCAATTTCGATTTATACAATAATAGTTAATGGTGATGTTTGGTGAAAGCTACTTAAAGTAGCTTCTGTGTTTTTTAAGATAGTAATTGATGTAGAGGTATCCTATTACTGAACCGACAGCCATTCCGGTAACCAGACCTGCATAAATTCCAATATCTCCCAGGCCGAATATGAATCCGAACAATCCTGCAAATATCACTTCAAGAATGAATGATCTAAGCACTGTCAGAACAAGGGATATTGTTCCTTTTCCCATACTTTGAAACAGGTTTCCGGCCATAACTCCCAACGGCATCAACAGGACAAAGAAACATAATATGCGCAGCGCATCAACAACTCTTGGAGCCAAAACTGAACTGTCTGCCGAATATGAAAATATAAAAGACAATGGCTCTGCAAAGACAAAGAAGAACGCACATATAATGACTGATGATATCAGACCCAGTTTTACTCCATAATTGAGTGCCGTTTTCATGTTGTCATAATTTCTGGCTCCGTAAGCTGCTCCCCCTACTGTCAGTGCGGCTATTCCAATACCGATTAGCGGCGCAATTCCAACTGAAACCAATCTCCATGTGGCCGTATATGCTGCAACAGCCACGGTTCCGGCAAGTATCGTCAGCCAGTAGTTCATGAGAATTGATACGAATGAAATGATGAACTGTTCAATACTTGCAGGTATTCCTACAACCAGAATGTCCTTATAAATTGTTAAGTTTGTTTTGTATTCGCTCATTCTGATTTCAAGAAAGCTGTCTTTTTTGACAAACATCCAATAAATCATAGGAATCATTGACAGCGCTCCTGCTAGAACTGTTGCAATGGCTGCTCCGCCTACTCCTAAACCTAATGCGTAAATGAATATCGGATCAAGAATCATATTTATTATTGCAGTCAGCATCAGTGGATATGATGCCCTTTGGATTTCTCCCTGTGACCTGAATATTGCAGCCATCATTGCCGGGAGAAATATTGAGAAAACTCCCCCAATCACGATGTATCCGTATGTCAATGCCTCACCCAGCACTTCTTCAGCACCCATAACCAACAGAAGTTCCTTTAAAACTAAGATGATGGCAACTGTTGCAATTATTGTCACGATTATGCTTAACATTATTGAGTGTATTGCACTGTTTCCTGCACTTTCATAGTCCTCTGCTCCGATATATCTGGCAATCAGACTGTTGGAACCGGCTCCAAGCCCGTTTGCAAAACCTACCATTGCCAAAAACAGGGGCGTTACAAATCCCACTGCAGCAAGAGGCACTGGTCCAAGTCCGGCCACCCATATGCCGTCAATGATATTGTTCATCATCATGAAGAGGTTACTTATGATGATAGGCACGGCCAGCTTGTTGATTGCCTTTTTCGGATGATTCACAATTAAATTAATGTCTTCGTTGGCTTCCATAATAATCTACTCTTAATAGATAACTTCTGTCAATGTTTTATATACCTTTTTTCATTAAAAATTTCAAAATTCGCTTTTTGACATCAATTTTTCAATACTTTTATTAATAATTTAAAATAGATATTATACTATTATTAATGATAGTTAGTATGGTGTTTAAATGAGTGAGGATATTAAAAAAACCATTAATGAATTACATATTTATGAAAAGAAACTTTTAAAAGAATTGGAAGCAAATCCTAAGGCAACTCCACAAGATATTGCTGAAAATGCCGATATGGACATTAAATCAGTCATGAGTGCGGCAGGTTCCCTTGCTTCAAAAGATATTATTGAAGTCGACAAAAAGGTTCAGGAAACCTATTCATTAACTGATGACGGACTTAAATATGCCGAAGAAGGACTTCCTGAAAGGAAAATATTGGATGTTCTGGCTGAAAAGCAGCATATCCCAATGAAAGATTTGGCCAGCGAAACAGGTATCGATAAAAAGGAAGCAAACATTGCTATCGGATGGCTTCGCCGTAAAAACTGGGCACAAATCGATAAGGGTGTAGTAAATATCACTGATTTCGGTAAGGATTTTGCATCAAAAGTCGATGTTGACGAAAGGGTTTTGGATTATCTTAAACTCAATGCGGATGGGGTAAAATTCTTTGCTGATGATTTAATGGATGGTTTTAAAAAGCTCACCGGAAGAAAAAACATTTTAAAAGTTGAAAAAGAAACCTCACACTCTTTTAAACTTTTACCTAAAGGTGAAGCTATTCTAAAAGAAGGATTTACAATACAGCAACAGGCCACTCAATTAACACACCAACAGCTAAAAGATGGAGAATGGAAAAGCTTACAATATCGTCCATATGATATTAATGCGGAAGCTCCGGTCATATTCGCAGGTAAAAAACATCCTTTAAGAGTTATCATTGATGAAATTCGTGAAATATTTCTGAACATGGGTTTTTCAGAGGATAACGGTGAATTTGTAGAATCCGCATTCTGGAACTTTGATTCTCTTTTCCAGCCACAGGATCATGCTGCCCGTGAAATGCAGGACACATTCTATCTTAAAAATCCGCTGACATGCGATTTGCCTGACGGGGACATCGTTAAGGTCACTGCCGAGACTCACGAAACCGGTGCAGATACAGGTTCCATCGGCTGGCAATATGATTGGAGTGAAGATATTGCGCGCCAAAGTGTTTTAAGAACCCACACTACAGGCATTTCAACAAAACACCTCTTTGAACATGAGCCTCCGATTAAAATGTTTTCTGTTGGAAGAGTGTTCAGAAGAGAAACTTTCGATTATAAGCACTTGCCTGAATTCCACCAGGTTGAAGGGCTTGTCTGCGGTGAAGGAATCAGCTATCAAAATCTCTTAGGTACATTAAAAGAGTTTTATAAAAAATTAGGATTTGAAGTCAGATTCAGACCTGCTTATTTCCCTTACACTTATTTGTCAACCGAAACCGAAATATATCTGGAAGAAAAGGAAAGCTGGATTGAACTTGGAGGATCAGGAATGTTCAGGCCTGAAGTGTTAAGGCCTCTCGGAATCGACCAGCCTGCACTTGCTTTCGGTTTGGGTATTGAAAGATTGGCCATGATTAGATATGATGTATCCGACATTCGTATGCTGTACAAAAGTGACATCAAATGGCTTCGTGAATTGAAATTGGACAATGGAGTGAAATTATAATGGCTATCAAGTTGGTTTCTTGGAATGTGAATGGAATCAGGGCAGTGTCAAAAAAAGATGAGTTTTGGGACTGGTTTGATAATACCGATGCGGACATTATCAACTTCCAGGAAGTAAGGGCCGCTAAAGATGATATTCCTAAGAAATTAGCTGAAGTTGATGAATTCGAATCCCATTTTAATGAAGCTGAAAAGAAAGGATACAGCGGTGTTGGAACATACTCTAAAATCACCCCAGTTAATGTCACACGTGGATTAGGCATTGAAGAGCTTGACAGCGAAGGAAGGGTTTTAAAAATTGAGTATGATGATTTCATATTATATAATATTTATTTCCCGAACAGCGGAATGAATGCAAAGAGATTGGATTTCAAGGTTGCATTCTGTGATGCCTTATTGGATGAGCTTAAAGAACTTAAAAGCCAAGGCAAAAACCTTGTAATCACCGGCGATTATAATATTGCCCATCATCCGATTGATGTTTACAATCCTAAAAATTGTGAAGGAAAATCAGGTTATCTTCCTGAAGAACGCGCATGGCTTGATGAGCTTGAAAAAGCAGGATTCATCGATACCTTCAGATTGTTTGATGAGGGTGAGAACAATTTCACCTGGTGGAGCTACCGTACCCGTGCACGTGAAAGGAACGCAGGATGGAGACTTGATTATTTCTATGTGAATGAAGAAATTAAAGATAAAGTTAAATCTGCAGAAATTTTAAATGACATTTACGGTTCTGACCATTGTCCGGTCACTTTGGAACTTGAATTCGATTAAAGAGGACTGAATATGATAAGAAATGATGATGATCGCGTAGTATTTTTTGATGTGGATGATACATTATTGGATACTTCCACTTTCGCACAAACTGCAAGAAAAGCAGCTATTGAACTGATGGTAGATAACGGATTGCCTCTCGATAAGGATGAAGCCTATGGTGTTTTAAAAACAATCATCCGTGAAAAAGGATCAAATTACGGAAAGCATTTCAATGTCCTGACACAGGTGGTTTTAGGCCATGAAGATCCAATGCTTGTGGCTTTGGGCATGATTACATATCATAATGTTAAAATGGCACTCTTAAGACCATTTGCAGATACAATCGACACATTGATTTATTTGAAAAGTCAGGGATATCGTCTGGCCGTTATATCCAACGGTATTACAATCAAGCAATGGGAAAAGCTTGTCCGTCTCAATATCTATTCATTTTTTGATGAGGTCATCACTTCAGAGGAAGTTGGCCATAAAAAGCCTGACAGGGTAATTTATGATGTTGCTTTAAGAAAGATGAATGGAGACCCTGAAAAATCAGTGATGATCGGTAATAAGTTCAGAGAGGATGCATTGGGTGCCGTTAATGCAGGAATGAGTGCCATTCTTGTCAACTCAGATGTCACTGAAGAAGACAGGCAATACATTAAAAAAGAGCAATTGGACATTACCATAATTGAAAATATTGGTGATGTAAATACAATATTATAACTAGAAAAATGCATCAAGGCTTTGCTGTTTTTCACCGACAGACAAGTCTTGCAAATCTTTTTTTGAATAACCCAGTGATTCCATAATGCGTCCGACAGCAGGAATTATCTGGTTGTTGACATAGTAGTCCTTATCGTAATCAACGCCCTGGCTGTATTCATAAGGAACTGCCCTTTGGCTTATTGAGCCTTTTCCCTTTTTGATTATGTACTGTATGATGGTTCCGCGTGATACTTTGATTCCATGCTCTTCAATTATTTGCGCAGCAACCACATGAGGGCCGACCTGCTTATATTCGCTTAAAGGCTTGTTGATTTGTGTATGGATAATAAGTTCTTTATTGTCAACTTCCCCTTTTCTAAGTCTTTTCATTACTTTTTTAACCTCGCTGATTGCCTTGTCGGAATCCCCTTCCTTTAACAAGGCCATAAGCACGGCTTCCTGGGTTTGTTTGACAATGGGTGCCCAGTCCCTTCTGACCAATTCAAGTCCTTTAGCTATTATTTCACCATCTTCAATGACGGCATATCTTTTTTTGGTTACAAAGAATCCCCTTCTGTAGAATCCTTCATATTCAAGTTCCATGCTTTCAGGCAGTGTTGAATTGAAATCCTTTAAAAAAAGTTCCGCTTGGGATTTGATTTCAGCCTCTAATTTAATTTGTTCCTTTGTATCTTCCATACGCAAGCACCATATAATATTTTGATATTTGTATTTAAAATAGCTTTTCACTGACATCAATATTTGCATGTGACAACAATTTTTATGGCTGAGAGCAATTATTTTGCTTATTTAAATACTTATTACTGTCCAAATGCTCTAGGAATTTATTTTTATGCTTATTAAAATAAAGTATTCCATAGAGGTTTGATATTATGAAAACAAAAGAATTAATTACAAGTTATGATGCCACAAATGACATATTGGCCGGAAAACTGCTGGATGAGAAAGGATTCATGGCAAATTATACTATAGGAAACGGAATTTTTCTAAACACTGATGAAAATAACATGCCAACATCATTTTATATTGGGGAGGCCTCACAGAAATTGGGTGTTGACAAGGAAGTATTAAAGGATCCAAATGTTGCAGTAGCTATTGACAGCGATGACTCAGGGATTGATTTTGAGATATTCATCTCATCAAATAAGATTTTCAAATTGAAATCAGATAACAGATTTGGCTTTGAAATATCCGAAATGTGGGATACAAATTAATTTTTGGAATAGCTTAGCTATTCTATTTCTTTTTTTAATTGTTGTATTTGAAGAAATATCATTAACTTTTCCAGTGAGGAGGGTATTTTCATTGATTGTTATTGTTCTAACTTTCAAAGAATTTATTATTAATGAAAATTATAATCAATAATAATTTAGGTGATTTTTCATGATTTACACTATTGAAGAAATTAAACAAAAAGTTATTCCAGTCGCTCAGGAGTATGGTGTAGATAGTATGAGCCTATTTGGGTCTTATGCACGTGGCGAAGCTAGAGAAGACAGTGATTTGGATTTTTTCATTGATCGTGGAGATATTAAAGGACTATTGGATTATATAGGTTTCGTTCAGGATTTGGAGGAAATTTTTCACTGTCATGTTGATGTTGTATCTACTGGAATAGAAGATAAATCATTTTTAGCCATAATTAAAAAAGATGGAGTTCTAATTTATGAAAAATAATGATATAAGTCATGTTAAAAAAATCATTGAATACTGTGACATTGTAGATAGTTTATTGGAAGAATATGGGAGAGATTATCTTGTATTTCAATCATCCAATCTTTTCAATTATCTACAAGCATGTGTATTGTTCAAATTGGAGAATATGTTGGAAGAATATCTGATGAATTTAAACAGCAGTATGGGGATATTCCTTGGAATCAAATAAAAGGTATGAGAAATTTTGCAGCTCACCAATATGATCATTTTGAATTTGCAGTGTTATGGCACACCCTAACTGAAGAAATTCCAGAATTAAAAGAGATGTTAATCCAATTAATTTGATTATCTCAAAATTATATTTTTTTGTAATTAATAGTATTTTTTCATCTATTTGCTATAATTTTTGAAGTTGAACTTTTTCATGAAGGATTTTATATCTCTTGAGGGTTCAAATTCTGAATGATTGTAGAAACTGATAATTTGAACGATAGAATAATATAGGATTAAAAACTTATATGAATAATGAGAACCCGAAAATTATTATATAATAAATCATTTTTTGTGTAACTATGAAAACTGCAATTTTAATTCCCTGTTATAATGAGTCCGCAACTATAGCTAAAGTTGTAAGTGATTTTAAAAGAGTAATGCCTCATGCGGATGTTTATGTTTATGATAACAATTCCACTGATGGCAGTGACGAAATAGCAAGACAGAACGGAGCCATAGTTCGTTATGAATATAAGCAGGGAAAAGGCAATGTGGTTAAATCAATGTTTATGGACATTAACGCCGACTGCTACATCATGGTGGATGGGGACGACACATATCCTGCAGAATCTGCCGTGGAATTCGAAAAACTGGTTTTACAAGGCAAAGCGGACATGGTTATTGGAGACAGATTGTCATCAACATATTTTGATGAAAATGACAGATTATTCCATAATACCGGAAATAAGCTTGTTAGAAAATCTATTAACATGTTTTTTGGCAGTGATTTAAAGGATATAATGACTGGAATGAGAGCATTCAGTTTTGATTTTGTCAAATCTTTCCCGATTTCATCCAAGGAATTTGAAATAGAAACTGAAATGAGCGTCTTTGCTCTCAGGAATAATTTCAAAATCATTGAGATTCCAATCCAATACCGGGACCGTATGGAAGGAAGCGAATCCAAACTCAATACTTACAGGGACGGTTACAAGGTAATTAAGATGATAATTGCTCTGGTTCGTGATAAAAAACCGTTTATTTTCTTTTCATCAATCTCAGCTATCCTTCTGATAATTGCGGGAATATACTTTTTACCGATACTGCTGATGTATTTCAGTTCAGGCTATGTTTTAAAGATACCTACATTGATTGTTATTTCAACGGTCGTTATTGTTGCGGTTATTATATTTTTCATTGGTGTCCTTTTGCATGTTCTTCAAAAACAGCATGATGAAAGGTTCCACCATCATTTGCTCTTATTGAGCTTGAATAAGGATGAAGAAGAATAATTATTGGAGAGATTGATATGGTTGGCGAAGAGTATTATATTGAAGATAATGACCTGGTTGATTTGCTGAAGGATGTTTTGGGCGATAAAATCACTGATGCAGACATTGAAAGAATATTGAAAGCCAGTGAAGATGGCGAAATCACCGAAGAGGATTTTGACAATATTGTTGATGAAATTCTCGCCAAATCCAAAACGGATGACATATTGAAAACTCCGGAACCTATAGTTCCCCAAAAAACCTCAGATCAAAAGGAATTTGTCTATCTGTCATCATCTCCAAATACCTGTCCGGTCTGCGGAAGCAGTCTTTTGGATGATTCTCACTGTCCTAACTGCAATCTAAAATTTTCATTTGTCTCTAAAGAAGGGAAAAATTCCCAAGAAAAATAAAGTTTATATATAATGAAAAAGTAATATTTTATTATCATTATTCATTAAGGCTCTTTTTTGCTCTCATAATGTAAATTGTTATTTTTCTTGTCAAACGATTTACTTGAAAGAGGCTTATTGACTGCGATTATTATTAATTATTATATTTATTAGGTGAAATAATGGCAATTTCTCAAGGAAAATCAACTAGAAGTCCATCTGGTGCAAGAAATGTTGCAAACCGTGGAAAAAGAAAATCA